>NZ_JAIWOI010000208.1 GCF_020217005.1 Rheinheimera sp.
CTGATTGGCGGCTATGCGTTGATGCTGGCGTTGATTGAGGTGCTTTTTTTTGGTCACTGTGGCCTTGTGCCTTTACTGTCGCCTGACTGCGGCGGTTTTTACTTTGCTTAAGGCATAGTATGATACCGCTATTCGGGCAAGTTACAAAGCAGCAAAACGGCTGCATCTAACCAAAGGTATAAAGCATGGCGAGCAACGACAATAATCTGGTGTGGATCGATCTGGAGATGACAGGTCTGGATCCAGAAAAGGACGTAATCTTAGAAATGGCTACTATAGTCACCGACAGCCAGCTGAATATCCTGGCTGAAGGCCCGGTCTTTGCTATTAAAACTCCTAAAGCAGTGTTAGATGGGATGGATGAGTGGTGTACAGAGACACATGGTAAAAGCGGCTTAACAAAACGCTGCCTGGAAAGTGAAACTGATTTGGCCGCAGCTGTGGCCCGGACCATCAGTTTCCTGTCTGACTATGTACCAGCAGGTAAATCTCCGATGTGTGGTAACAGTATTGGTCAGGACAGACGTTTTTTAGTCAAATATGCGCCTGAATTTGAAGCCTTTTTCCATTACCGTAATCTGGATGTCAGCACAGTAAAAGAGTTGGCCAGAAGATGGTACCCTGAAGTGACTAAGCTGGTTAAAAAGTCGTCAAGCCATTTAGCTCTGGATGATATTCGTGAATCTATTGCGGAATTAGCGGTTTATAAAAAACATTTTTTCAAAATTCCTGAATAAAATCTCTTGCAAAGGTCAGAGAATTTTGTAAAATGCGCGCCGCTTCGAACGAAAATTCAATTGAAGCGGTGTTTTTAGTAATCTTCTTTATAACCAAGATAAAGAGCACTGATTACCTGAAACAGGATGCGGGCATAGCTCAGTTGGTAGAGCGCGACCTTGCCAAGGTCGAGGTCACGAGTTCGAGCCTCGTTGCCCGCTCCAAATTCAAATTGGACCACCAATACCAGTTTGAAAAAATAAGTACACACCCATGCGGGCATAGCTCAGTTGGTAGAGCGCGACCTTGCCAAGGTCGAGGTCACGAGTTCGAGCCTCGTTGCCCGCTCCAAATTTAAATTTCCCAAGTAATAAACTTAATCTAATCAATACAGACCCTTGAGGGCATAGTTGTGTTGGTAGAGCGCGACCTTGCCAAGGTCGAGGTCACGAGTTCGAGCCTCGTTGCCCGCTCCAAATTTTCTGCGTAAGTTGTAAAACTGCCACATTCGTTTTTATTTTTGACACCAGCTTCGTTTCTTGCCCTGAAGCCAACTTGCTGCCTGATTTTATTACTGCTATCTTTGCCACACTAAAACTTGCAGGTAAGACCAGTATGAAAGCCATCAATAAACTTGGCCGTTATGTCGCCAAAATCAATAATTACTCACCTTGGTTACGTTCGCCTTTATTGACCTTGTTGTTTGGCAAAGCGGTGAAATTTGCAGGTACAGCGTCGGTGAAAGTCGACCTATTAAATTTTCAGCTGGCGCAGTTAAGTCTGGCCAATAAAACTAAAGTGCAAAACCATATAGGTTCTGTGCACGCCGCTGCTATGGCTTTGCTGGGGGAGTCAGCCAGTGGTTTTTTGGTAGGTTTACATGTGTCGGATGACCGTATTCCGCTGCTAAAGTCGATGCAGCTGAATTACGTCAAAAGGGCGACAGGTAAGCTGGTCGCTACGACGTCGCTGACGGATGAGCAAATTCAGTTTATTCGTGACACTGAAAAAGGCGATATCACTATACTGGTTAAAATTACCGACGAACTGAATGTGGAACCTGTCATCGCTGAGTTTGTCTGGGCCTGGGTACCAAAACAACGTAAGGATCCCCGTCCTATTTGAGGCTGCAGCTTTGTTGACATGATGCTCTCGCCCCAATCACATAGGTTAACTATGCTCATGGGGACTCGCTTACAGGTCGCCTCGCCGCAACCACAACTAGTTAGGGGATGGATTGTTGATAGGCTATGATGAGTTTAGTAACGGAGACTGCTATGCCTGCTTCACCTTGTAATCGCATTTGTTGTTTAAATCATTCTGACGTCTGCTTAGGTTGTGGTCGTACTTTGCAGGAGATTAAAGACTGGCATACGGCTGATAGAAAACAAAAGCTGCAGATCTTACAGCAGGCTCAGCAGCGACTTATAGCTCAACCACAATTTGATATCAGGCATCCCGCGGTAAACCCTTCTGAATAACCCTGACTAATCTGTCGGTCTGGCGACTCAATAAATTCTGCTGCAACAGGCTTTTTTTCTGCTGCTGTCCCAAAGCCCACTGAATATGTTCCTGCACTAACGGCTCACTTAACGGCAGTTGCTGTTGCAAGGCTTCAATAATGGCCACATCAAAAGACGCATTGCCCAAGGCTACGGCAATATTACGCTGCCAGCGTTGATAGCCAATACGGCGAATCGCTGAACCTTCAGTGTATTTTAAAAATTCAGCTTCGTTCCATTGCCATAAATCCAGCAAGGATTTATGCAGCCACTGCGGCCTGCGTTGAAAATCTTGTTCCCTTGTGGTGTCAGCTGCTCTGTTCACTGGGCAAACCAGCTGACAATCATCACAACCATAAATACGGTTGCCAAGCAAAGGCCGAAATTCTTCCGGAATAGCGCCTTGCAATTCGATGGTCAGATAAGAAATACAGCGTCTGGCATCCACTGTGTAAGGTGCAACTATGGCCTGGGTAGGGCAGATAGTGATACAAGCCACACAAGTGCCGCAGTCCCCTGTATGAACAGGATCGATTGGCAGGGGTATATCAACCAGCAATTCTCCGAGGAAAAACCAGGAACCCGCATCCTGATTCAAAACCAGACTATGTTTGCCTTGCCAGCCTAAACCTGCTTTGACTGCAAGTGGCCGTTCCAGAATAGGAGCAGAGTCGACAAAAGGCCGGAAACCTAAAGCGCCTAATTCCTGTTCTATGCGTTCACCCAGCTGCTTTAAGCGGTTGCGGATCAGCTTATGGTAATCCCTTCCTAAGGCGTAGCGACTGATATAGGCCATCGAAGGATCGGCCAGATTGGCGGCAAACTGCGCATGATCCGGCAAGTAATCCATCCGGGCACTGATCACCCGGATAGTACCTGGGTGTAATTCGGCAGGCCGTGCTCTTTTCATGCCATGAGCGGCCATATAGTCCATTTCGCCATGGAAACCTGCATCCAGCCATTGCTGTAGTTTAGCTTCATCCGATGCCAAATTTGTATCAGTAATACCTATCTGCTGGAAGCCAAGTTGTTGGCCCCACACTTTAATTTTCTCTGCTAGCTGTTGCCAATTGATGGTACTGGTCATTCTGAGATCCGCTGATTTTCGCTGTGCACTTTAGCATAAAAGCCGATCCGGTTTTACTTTGTCCTGCTCGCTAAGCCAAACCTATGCATGCTGCCGCTTCAATTAGCAAGGGCATAGAAAGAAACTGGCCGCACTGCGTTGTTTTTGTTAGCATAGCGACCAATTCATCTGCTGTAATAGAACAGCACGTGCGCTTAAAAAATTGATATGACTGAGATCACTCAGCTTAGGTACAGATGACAGCTCAAAGCTATATTTTTCATTTAGCGGATGAAGCCGCTACTTTGGCATTGGCCGCCTTATTTGCACCCCATTTACGCAATGGTGCCGTGGTCTATTTGCATGGAGACTTAGGGGCGGGCAAAACCACCTTCAGTCGCGGCTTACTGCAGGCTATGGGACATCAGGGGAATGTGAAAAGCCCGACTTACACTTTGGTTGAGCCATACAGTATTGGCGATCAGCAAGTGTTTCACTTTGATTTATACCGCCTGCGCGATCCGGAAGAGCTGGAGTTTATGGGCATCCGTGACTATTTCGCCAATGGCAACTTGTGCCTGATTGAATGGCCGGAACGTGGTTACGGCTTATTGGCTGATGCTGATTTACAGCTGCAATTGCAGATTTATCAGGAGCAACGTCAGTTGCGTGTCACAGCTAACCATACTGAAGCTATGCTGTGGATGGACGCTATCAAGCGAGATTGGGAGCAGGCTCAATGAGTCTGACTCTGAGAGTTTTTGGCCTGCTGCTGTTGCTGCTCTGTGGTCAAAGCTGGGCTGTGAATAACGTCAAAGGTGTACGAATTTGGCATGCGCCTGATAACACCAGGCTGGTGCTTGATCTTGCCAATGCGCCTTCGCATAAGGTCAAACGTTTAAGTAATCCAAGCCGGCTTGAAATTGAACTCTCAGGCGTTACCAGTTTAAATATTGGTTCTGTCAGCGGCGATTCACCGCTGGTTAAAAGAGTCTATGCCAGCCGGACACCAAGTGCGGCCATAGCTGTAGTGATCGAACTAGCATTTCCGGTCAATGACAGTATTTTTTCTTTGCCACCTTCCCCCCCATATGGCCACAGACTGGTGGTGGATTTAAAAGCGCAAAGCAGTGTTTCCGCCAGTCAGGGGGCGCCTGTGACTTCTGTCAATCCATCACAACCTGACATAGCAGCAACCGCAGCTGTCCCCACTGTATCGCAAAGCACTGTAAGCCCAAGAACAACTGGGCGCGATATAATTATTGCTATTGATGCCGGTCATGGTGGTCAGGATCCTGGAGCTGTAGGTCCAAAAGGTACTTACGAGAAAAATATCACTCTATCTATATCGCGTCAGTTAGCCGATATGATCAACAAACAACCTGGCCTAAAAGCGGTATTAACCCGCACCGGGGATTATTACATTCATCCGAATAAAAGACCTGATGTTGCGCGTCAGAAGCAGGCCGATTTATTGATCTCAGTGCATGCCGACGCAGTTCAAAACCGTAAAGCTCATGGCGCTTCAGTCTGGGTGTTATCCATGCGCCGCGCGACCACTGAAGTGGGGCGGATGCTGGAACAAACCGAACAACATTCCGAGTTGTTGGGTGGAGTAGCTGAGGTGATCAAAGACTCAGCCAACGAACGTTATCTGGCACAAACCGTATTGGATTTATCGATGAACCACTCCATGGTGACAGGTTTTGAAGTCGCCAAAGAAATATTGCGTGAAGTAGCGCCTATAGCGCATTTGCATAAAAAAGAACCTCAGGCTGCAAGTCTTGCCGTGTTAAAGGCGCCTGATATTCCGTCTATTCTGTTTGAAACAGGTTTTATCTCGAATTACAACGAAGAGCGCTTACTGAAAGATCCGAATCATCAGCACAAGCTGGCTTTGGCTATGTTCAGAGCTATTAAAGGTTACTTTGAAAAATCCCCGCCTGCAGACTCACTTTTTGCCGCCCACAAAAATAGTGGCCGCACTGTGCCTACTGTGATGCCAAGCCAACAAAACAGAACTGCAGCAACTACAAACAGCAGCAGCCGCACTCATAAAGTAAAACGTGGTGAATCTTTATCCAGAGTGGCCCAACAGTATGGCGTCAGTATGGCTGAACTTCGTCGGCACAATAATCTGAAAAGTGACAATATTCTGATTGGTCAGGTGCTTAGGATCCCCTGATGCCTATTCAAATATTACCTCCTCAACTGGCTAACCAGATCGCTGCAGGCGAGGTGGTAGAACGCCCGGCCTCTGTCGTCAAAGAGTTGGTTGAGAACAGTCTGGACTCTGGCGCCGATCAAATTCTGATTGAGATTGAGCGTGGCGGCAGTAAAAAAATCCTCATTCGTGACAATGGCTCTGGCATAGCAGAAGCCGAGTTAGGCCTGGCGTTAAGCCGACATGCCACCAGTAAAATCAGTTCTCTGGATGATTTGGAGCAAATCGTCAGTCTGGGCTTTAGAGGCGAAGCTTTAGCTTCAATCAGTTCGGTGTCCCGTCTGACCTTAACTTCAAAACCAGCCTCTCAGGATAAAGCCTGGCAGGCCTATGCCGAAGGCCGAGACATGCAGGTGCAGATTAAGCCTGCAGCCCATCCGGATGGCAGCAGTATTGAAGTTCTGGACTTGTTTTTTAATACGCCAGCCCGGCGTAAGTTCTTGCGCAGCGACAAAACCGAATTTGCTCATATAGATGAACTGGTAAAACGACTAGCGTTAAGCCGGTTTGACGTCAGTTGGACTTTAATTCATAACGGTCAGACGGTACGGCAACTGAAAAAAGCCGATAGTCGCGAGGCGCAGCAAAAGCGTGTCGCCGCTTTATGTGGTAAAAACTTTTTAGAGCAGGCTGCTTTTGTCGAAGTGGCGTACGAAGACTTAAAACTTTGGGGTTGGTTGTTGCAACCTTCTGCCTGTAAAGAGCAATTACAATGTCAGTACAGCTATGTGAATGGCCGGATGATGAAAGACAAATTGCTCAACCATGCCATACGACAGGCGTACGGCGCCATGCTCAGTGCCGAACAACAACCGGCTTTTGTGCTGTATCTGGAGATCAATCCACGTCAGGTGGATGTCAACGTGCATCCGGCCAAACATGAAGTACGTTTTCATCAGGCGCGTTTAGTACACGACTTTGTTGCATCGGCATTAACCAACGCACTACTTCAGTTAGAACCTCAGCAACACAAAATTGATATGGCTCCTGCACCAGTACCTTCAGCCTTTGCTGTATCCGCCGCTCCGGCATCCAACGCTGTATCACGCCAGCATCAGCGTGCTGACTCAGCTCCGGCTTATGCCGCCCGGCCTTCGGCTTATGCGGGTCGGCCTTATCGACCTGCTGTGGCGCAGCCTGCCGCACAAAGCTGGCCTGTTTTAGCGGAAAAAACTAAGCCTGTGGAGCAAGTCATTGCGGCGCCACAACACGAAGCGCTGATCAGCCAAAACCGTTATTTACTCTGCTCTGGGGCTGACCAGGTTTGGCTGGTTGATATAGCCGCAACCACTGCAAGATTGTGGCTGGAGCAGGGCTCTGAAGCTTTACCTTTGCTGATGCCGGTCCGGTTAGCTCTGCAACAGACTGAACAGGAGTTTTTACTGAGTAAAGCCGAATTGTTAAATCATCTGGGCTTTGACTTTTTAGTCAGCAATCAAACGCTGATTGTCAGAGCAGTGCCAGCCTGGCTGCGGCAAAGTGCAGTGGCTCAGTGGCTACCAGTCTGGTGGCAAAGCTTTGCACAGCGGTCAGAGACAGAGCTGCTAGGCTTATTACTGCGACAATTGCTGCAGTCAGTCGTGCTTCAGGCTGCTTCTTTAGTGAAGTATTTTCCGTTGTTGAGTCAGCAAGGGCCACATTGGCATGCTGTGCCATTGGATTTAACAACAGCTATCCAGTTATTACAGGACTCAGATGGATCCTAAAGTTATTTTTTTAATGGGGCCTACCGCCAGCGGTAAAACGGCATTGGCCATTGAACTGTATAAAAGCATCCCCTCAGAGCTGATTAGTGTCGACAGCGCCTTGATCTATAAAGGTATGGATATAGGTACTGCTAAACCTACAGCGGCGGAGCTTTTCGATGCGCCTCATCATTTAATTGACATTCTTGACCCTGCTTTTGCGTATTCAGCGGCGGATTTTCGCACTGATGCGTTACGACTTATTACTGATATCCATAGCAGAGGAAAAACGGCTATTCTGGTGGGCGGAACTATGTTGTATTTCCGCACTTTGTTGCAGGGGATATCGCCTTTACCTGAAGCGGATCCGGACATACGCCAACAAATTGAAGCTGAAGCAGCAGAGCATGGTTGGGCATATTTGCATCAGCAACTAGCAGACTTTGATCCTGTGTCTGCAGCCCGTATTCACCCGAATGACCCGCAGCGAGTCAACAGGGCTGTGGAAGTGTACAGGCTAACCGGGAAAAGTCTGACTGAACTGACAGAGCAAAAAGGCGAACCTTTTCCGTATCCCGTGCAACAATTTGCCATTAATCCAACAGATCGGGCTGAACTTCATCGCCGTATAGCTGTCAGATTCCGGCAAATGTTAGATGCTGGCTTCGCGGACGAAGTGAAAGCTTTGATGCAACGTGCTGATCTGCATTTGGATTTACCTTCGATGCGTTGTGTGGGCTACCGACAGATGTGGCTACACCTGCAAGGGCAGCTGTCTGAGCAGGAAATGATTGACCAGGGAATTGCCGCCACTCGTCAATTGGCGAAACGGCAACTGACCTGGTTACGCAGTTGGCCTGAATTAAATTGGTTAAAAACTGAAGACAATCAGGCAGAAAACTTGCAAGCCATTTTAACTTCGCTAAGCTAGTAAAAGATAATTGAAAAAAAGTTGTTATTTAACGACTTGAAAATAATATAATAATCCATATATAGAGAAACATAATTAGAAATAAGGAAAGCGAAAATGGCAAAGGGCCAATCGTTACAAGACCCGTTTTTAAATACTTTAAGACGCGAGCGTATCCCAGTCTCTATTTACCTGGTGAACGGTATTAAACTGCAGGGACAAATCGAGTCTTTTGATCAATTTGTGATCCTTCTGAAAAACACAGTCAGCCAAATGGTCTATAAACATGCCATTTCTACTGTAGTCCCAGCTCGTGCTGTTAATACTATGGCTAGCCATGGTACTGGTACAGGCGAAATGGACGAGATGGAATAATCGGGAATTCTTAAGCTTGTTTGACAGCGAAATGGTGGCCGAGCAAGCGATCCTTGTGCATATCTATCTTTCACAAGACAGTGCCAGTGAAGATTTGCAGGAACTGGAGATGCTTGTGTCGTCGGCTGGAGTCCAATCACGTGGCGTGATGACTGCCAACCGCAATACGATCGATGCTAAGTTTTTTCTTGGCAGTGGCAAAGCGGCAGAACTAGCGCAAGCTGTCGCTGAGCTGCAAGTTGATCTGATTATTTTTAATCATGCTTTAACCCCAGCCCAAACCCGTAACCTGGAACTGCTTTGTCAGTGCCGGGTTATTGATCGTACCACTCTGATCCTGGATATTTTTGCCCAGCGAGCCCGCAGCTACGAAGGTAAGTTGCAGGTCGAGTTGGCACAGCTGAAGCATTTGTCGTCACGTTTAGTGCGTGGCTGGGATAATGCGGAGCGGCAAAAAGGCGGCATAGGGATGCGAGGTCCGGGTGAAACCCGTCTCGAAACCGACAGGCGTTTACTGCGGGACAAAATTACAGCCCTATTAGTGAAGCTAGACAAAGTCAGCAAACAACGTGAACAAGGCCGAAAAGCCCGACAACGTGCTGAAATTCCTGTAGTGTCCTTAGTGGGCTATACCAACGCCGGTAAATCTACCTTATTTAATCGCCTGACCAGTGCCGATGTGTATGCGGCCGATCAGCTGTTTGCCACCTTAGACCCAACACTACGGCAAGTGAAACTGCCAGAGTTTGGTTCCATTATTTTTGCCGATACCGTTGGTTTTATCCGGCATTTACCACATGACTTGGTCGCAGCCTTTAAATCCACTTTGCAGGAAAGCCGCGATGCCGACTTACAACTGCATGTGATTGACGTGGCAGACCAGCGTATGGCTGACAATATTAAACAGGTGCAACTGGTGTTGCACGAAATTGACGCTGATCAGGTGCCCCAGTTATTGGTGTTTAATAAAATTGACCAGACTGAGCAAGAAGCCCGTATAGAATACAATGAACAGGCAGAACCTGTAGCCGTCTATATTTCAGCGAAGCAGGGTCTGGGCATTGAGTTATTGTTGCAGGTGATCCGGGAACGTTTGGCGGATGACTTTACACAACTGGATTTAAAGCTGCCTGCAGATGCCGCAATCTGGCGGGCCCGGTTACATGAGCTCTCTGCAGTTCAGACCGAATCTTTTACAGAGCTGGGTGAAGCTCAGCTCAGAATCGCCTTATCAAAAGCTGAATGGGCGCGGTTACTGAAACAAAGTGATGGACTGTTACAAAACTATATAGTCAGCTTTTAGTTTTTTATCGTCAGCATTGCGCTTTTTTTGATACATTAGTTTTAATATCACAACTAGAGATGGAGTGAAGCATGGCTTGGAACGAGCCGGGCAATAATGGCAAAGACAACGACCCTTGGAAACAAGGTGGTCGTGATCAGGGCCCGCCCGATTTAGATGAAGTCTTCCGTAACTTAAGCAAAAAGTTCGGTGGTATCTTTGGTGGCAATAAAAACACCAGTAACAGCAATAACAGTGGTGGCTCAGCCGCCTTGGTATTGATAGCTGTGGTTGCTTTACTGGTCTGGGCTTTTAGTGGTTTCTATACCATTAAAGAATCAGAACGGGGTTTGATCTTACGTTTTGGTCAATACCACTCAGAAGTAATGCCAGGTATTCACTGGAAACCAACTTTTATTGACACTGTCACTCCGGTTGATGTCACCAGCGTGCGCTCATTACGTACCGATGGTTTTATGCTGACTCAGGATCAAAACCTGGTCCGTGTGACTTTTGAAATTCAGTACCGGGTGTTTGACGCCCGCGCTTACAAATTCTCAGTAGTGGATGCGGACAGTAGCTTACGTGAAGCCACAGATGCTGCCTTACGTTATGTGGTAGGGCACTCTATTATGGATGACGTGCTGACCAAAGGCCGTGAAGTGATCCGTCAAAATACCAGAACTGAGCTGGAGCAAATTATCTCTCCTTACGCTATGGGTTTAGAACTGGTTGATGTCAACTTCCGTGATGCCCGCCCACCAGAAGAAGTAAAAGAAGCTTTTGATGACGCTATAGCAGCGCAGGAAGATGAACAGCGTTATATCCGCGAAGCTGAAGCTTATGCCCGTGAAATCGAACCACGTGCCCGTGGTCAGGTCAATCGGATGATGCAGGAAGCTGAAGCTTACAAACAGCAGACTCTGTTAAAAGCTCAGGGTGAAGTGGCTCGTTTTGAGAAACTGTTACCTGAATATCTGGCTTCGCCACAAGTGACCCGTGATCGTATGTACTTAGAGACTATGGAGCAGGTGTATGGCAACAGCTCTAAAGTACTGGTTGACGTGAAAAACGGTAATAACATTATGTATTTACCTTTGGACAAAATGATCAACAACAGTGGTGATACTAAAGCTCCAGCGATGAATCCTTTAGTGCCAAGTAGCAGAACCAATAGCAATGATGGCAGAACGCCGGATTTACGACCTGAAACAAACCGTGCTGACAGCACCAGAACTGGCAGAGGTTAAGTGATGAAAAATTTAGTATTAGCCTTAATCGCCATTCTGGGCATTGTCGCAGTCTCTTCAGTCTTCGTTGTGCCAGAAGGTGAACGTGGCATTGTGATCCGATTTGGTAAAATTCAACGTGATGACGCGGAAGCTGTAAGGGTGTTTGAACCAGGTCTGCACTTTAAAGTGCCGCTGATTGAAAATGTTCGTAAGCTCGATGCCCGTATTCAAACGCTGGCTGACCCATCGTCTGACCGTTTTGTGACTGCGGAGAAAAAAGACTTATTGGTCGACAGCTATGTGAAATGGCGTATCGCTGACTTCGGTAAGTATTTTTTATCCACAGGCGGTAACTTGTCTCAGGCTGAAGTGCTGTTAAAACAGTACATCAATAACGGTTTACGTACTGAATTTGGTAGCCGTACTATTCAGGAGATTGTCTCTGGTGAGCGAACTCAACTGATGCAACGTGCCATGGAGCAGGCTGCGGCTGGTTCAAAAGAGTTAGGTATTGATATCCTTGACGTTCGTGTGAAGAAAATCAACTTACCTGATGAAATCAGTAACTCTATATTCCAGCGTATGCGTGCTGAACGTACTGCGGTAGCCAAAGAACACCGTAGCCGTGGTATGGAACAGTCTGAAATCATCAAAGCTGACGTTGATGCCCGCGTCACTATTATGGTGGCGGATGCTGAGCGTAATTCACGTACTGTGCGTGGTGAAGGTGATGCGGCTGCCGCTAAAGTGTACGCAGATGTCTATAGCAAAAACGGCGAGTTTTACAGTTTCGTGCGTAGTTTAGAAGCCTATAAAAATAGCTTCCAAAACAAAAACGACGTGATGGTGATCCAGCCTGACAATGACTTCTTCCGCTATATGAAGTCGGACAAAGTGCAAAACTAAGCTGACAACAGCAGGTTTTCTAATCGATAGTTAAGGCCCGCAAGGGCCTTTTCTATTTGAACTACTTTCGGTTACTCTGCCTGTGTCTTTCCTAAGGATTTTCCTAAATGTATCAGCAGTTTTATCAGCGCTTTTTAAAAGCCAACCCAGGTAAACAGCATTTTGCCTGCCATTCTCACCACTATTGGCCTGATGTAACCCGAGAAGCCACTTTGGCCTACTGGGATGACAGCGCTCTATTTGTGGACGATAAATGGGATCTGGTATTTGGTGAAAAAGTGCCTGCGGTACAACAGCACATTGCCCGTATTTTAAAGCTGCCTGACGCAGAGCAAATTGTGTTTGCACCCAATACCCACGAATTTGTTATGCGCTTATTAAGCTGCTTTGACTGGGCAAAACCTTTGACTGTGGTGACGACTGACAGCGAGTTTCATAGTTTCCATCGTCAAATTAATCGCTTGTCTGAACTGGATACTATCAATGTTATTCGGGTGCCGACTGAACCTTTTGCCAGCTTTGCACAGCGATTCGAAGCCGCAGTTGCAGCTCAACCAACAGATTTAGTATTTTTTAGTCAGGTGTTTTTTAACTCTGGCGTTGGCATTAAAGAGTTAACTGGCCTGGTGCAGCAACTGGATAAAGTGACAGATGCGATGATCGTAGTGGATGGTTATCATGGTTTTATGGCAGTGCCGACTGACTTATCGGCTATAGCAGAGCGCATTTTTTATCTGGCTGGCAGCTATAAATATGCGCAGGGGGGGGAAGGTTGTTGTTTTCTGGCTGTGCCGAAAGGCAGTGAGCACAGACCTATTTATACCGGCTGGTTTGCTGAATTTGGTGAACTGGCCAATGCCAAACAAGGGCAGGTGCAATACGCCAACAACGGCTATCGTTTTGCCGGTGCCACTATGGATTGCTCGGCTTTGTATCGTGTGTTGGCTGTATTTGAGTTATATCAACAGCAAGGCCTTAGCGTCGAAAAAGTGCAGGCCTATATCCAAAGCTTACAGCAGGCCTTCCTTGACCTATTGGATGAAATACAGCACCCACTGTTAAATCGCCCCCATCTGCTGGATAAAGAGGATCAACAACAAGGCCAGTTTTTGACCTTCCGCTTTGCTGCTGATGATGTAGCTCGTATTGCAGCAGCCTTGAAGCAGCGCGGCATAGTGACAGATTATCGGGGAGACAGGCTGCGTTTTGGTTTTGCTTTGTACCACAATGCGGCTGATTACAACTTAAGTTGCCTGAAGGATATCCGCTAAATGGCTGATTACTGGTGGGCTGCTTTAGGGCTGGTACTGATCATCGAAGGTTTGGGGCCGATGTTGTTTCCAAATAAATGGCGCTCCTATCTGCAAAAAATCGCAGAGCAGCCCACAGCGCAAATGCAACAACTGGGTGGAATACTAGTGACAGCTGGTGTTTTGCTGCTGATTTTCTTTGTCTCCTAGCGGTTTACAGCTCTCTTAGTTATTGAAAAAGAACCAGAATGAAAATATCTGGTTTTTTTTTCTTAATCGCGCTGAACTTTGGTTGTTAATTTGGTAGAATCCCCGCCTAATTTTTCTCCATGATGTAGGAACCATGGCCAAAAACGTTGTCGTACTCGGAACCCAATGGGGTGACGAAGGAAAAGGAAAAATCGTTGACTTGTTAACTGACAAGGCAAGCTATGTGGTGCGCTATCAAGGCGGTCATAATGCCGGTCATACGTTAGTAATAGACGGTGAAAAAACGGTATTACACTTAATTCCATCAGGCATTTTGCGTGCAAACGTAAAATGTGTGATAGGTAACGGTGTAGTTTTATCCCCTGAAGCTTTATTAAAAGAGATGGCCATGCTGGAACAAAAAGGTGTTCCGGTAAAAGAGCGTCTGTTGTTGAGCGAAGCTTGTCCGTTAATCCTGCCTTTCCACGTGGCTTTGGATAAAGCGCGCGAAGTGGCCCGTGGCGATAAGCCAATTGGTACTACAGGTCGTGGTATTGGTCCAGCCTATGAAGACAAAGTAGCGCGTCGTGGTCTGCGTGTAGGTGATTTGTTTAATCCTGAATTGTTTGCTGAAAAGCTGAAAGTTCTGATGGATTTACATAACTTCACTTTAACTCAGTACTACAAAGTGGATGCTATTGATTTCCAAAGCACTTTAGACAGCGCTTTAGCCATAGCTGAAGTGTTAAGGCCTATGGTAGTAGACGTGACCGATTTACTGGATAAAGCCCGTAAAGCCGGTAAAGAAATCATGTTTGAAGGTGCCCAGGGTACTTTATTAGACATTGACCACGGTACTTACCCTTATGTGACTTCGTCCAACACTACTGCTGGTGGCGTAGCCACTGGTGCTGGTTTTGGCCCACGTTACTTAGACTATGTGTTAGGCATTGTAAAAGCTTACACCACCCGTGTTGGTTCAGGCCCATTCCCAACAGAACTGGGTTGTGAAGTGGGTGAGCACTTAGGTGTCAAAGGCCATGAATTTGGTGCGACCACTGGCCGTAAACGCCGTTGTGGCTGGTTTGACGCTGTTGCTGTCAAACGTGCGGTACAGTTAAACAGCATCTCCGGATTCTGCTTAACCAAGCTCGACGTATTAGACGGTTTAAGTGTTGTGAAGATTTGTACTGGCTACCAGGCCGCTGATGGTTCTATCACTGATGTGCCTCCAATGGCTGCTGAAGGGTATGAAGTTGTCACTCCGGTATTTGAAGAAATGCCGGGCTGGACCCAAAGTACCTTTGGTGTACAGAAGCTGGAAGACTTGCCAGTTGAAGCACGTAACTACATCACTCGTCTGGAGCAAATCACTGGCGTACCTATTGATATTATTTCAACAGGCCCGGATCGTATTCAGACCATTACGCTGCGTCACCCATTTGCCGTTTAATAGCGGTAAGTAGAAAAAAACGCTGCCATGTGCAGCGTTTTTTACATTTTACTATCCTGTAAAATGCCTTCCAGGCCAACGCTGGCGCGTTGTTCAAAAAACAGCAGGACAGCTGTTTTTCACAGTTTTAACTGCCAAAGGTGAACATCAGGGACGATGTGAGTGACAAAACGGCAGGATAGCCGTTTTGCACAGCTTTAGCTGCCGAAGGCGAACGTCATGGATGATGTGAGTGATAAAACGGCAGGATAGCCGTTTT
>NZ_JAIWOI010000191.1 GCF_020217005.1 Rheinheimera sp.
TTTGCCAGATATACTGGGCTACAACAGCCTGTGAAGACAAATAATTTTGCACGGGTTGGTCTAATCCCGTCAGGATTTTTAATTCAGGTTCCCAGTGTGGGTTAGGTAAAAAGCGTGCATCAAAGACATAATCGGCGTCTTTAGGAATACCATATTTAAAACCAAAGGATTCAAACAGAATAACCAGACGTCCTGTTTTTTGCCCAAGGATACGCTCTCTAAGCTGTTCTGCCAGCTGATGTACGTTTAGCTCTGTGGTATCCAGATACAAATCGGCGCGGCTGGAAATGGGGTCTAGCAGCTGCTGTTCGCGTTGGATTGCTTCATCCAGCGACATAGCCTGATGAGACAGCGGGTGCAAACGGCGGGTTTCGCTGAAGCGTTTAATCAGGCTGGTGTGGTCAGCGTCCAGATAGAGAATGGTCAGGTCGACTTTATGTGGCAGGTAAGACAGGATATCTGTTAATTCATCGGGGTCTTGTGGCAGGTTGCGAACATCAATACTGACGGCAACACGTTCGTATTGTCCCATAACGGCGTTGGCTAACGTTGGCAACAAATTAACAGGGATGTTATCTACACAATAATAACCAAGGTCTTCCATAACGCGCAGGGCAACAGATTTGCCCGAACCCGATCGACCACTTACGACCAGTAACTTCATTTTGCCGCTACCTGTTCTGCGCCAACCATCAGCAACTGATACAAATCATGGCTGCTGGCGCTGTGACGGATCTTTTTGGTGAAGTCTTTTTGGCTAAGCATTCGCGCTATGCCGGACAGGGTAGATAAATGCGTCTGGCATTGGTTTTCCGGGATCAGGATGGCGCAAAATATATCCACAGCCTGATTATCAATAGCATCAAACTGTATTGGGTCTTTGCTGACGACAAACACCAGCAAGGGGGTGGTGACATTTTTTAATTTGCCATGAGGTATAGCGATACCACCGCCTATACCTGTAGAACCGAGTTTCTCACGGCTCATCAGTGCTTCAAGTATGTTGTACTCTGGAACTTCAGGTAAACGCTGATGCGCCAGTTCAGCTATGTATTCCAGGATGCGTTTTTTACTATTAAAAAGGACCGCACTCTTGGTGCAGTCCTCCGATAACATTGAGCTCAGGTTCATAGTTTCAGAATCAATGACGAGAAATTTTCTCTTTATGTTTAATAACTTGGCGATCCAGTTTGTCGATCAGCTGGTCTATCGCAGCGTACATATTTTCGTCTTCCGATACAGCGAATACTTCACCTCCGTTGAGGTGTAACTTAGCCTCTGCAATCTGCTTTAATTTTTCCACGTTCAGCACTACATGTACATTATTAATATGATCAAAATGACGTTCAAGTTTGGAAAATTTGCTATCGACGTACTCTCTCAGTGCTTCAGTGATTTCTACATGACGACCAGTTAAGTTGATTTGCATAGACTCTTCCTTCTTAATAGAGCTGTTAAAGCAAGCTCTTGCGCTGATTAGACGGCGGAATAAACAAGGCTTCACGATACTTGGCAATGGTACGCCGTGCGACATTAATTCCCTGTTCCGACAGTATTTCTGCCATCCTGCTATCACTTAAAGGTTTGGCAGGATTTTCCGCCGCCACCAATTTTTTAATAAAGGCGCGGATGGCGGTAGATGAACATTCACCACCGCTCTCTGTACTTACATGACTGGAGAAAAAGAACTTAAGTTCAAATATTCCTCTGGGTGTGTGCATATATTTTTGTGTAGTAACACGGGAAATTGTTGATTCATGCATCCCCACCATCTCAGCAACGTCGTTTAATACCATGGGTTTCATGGCTTCTTCGCCGTGCTCAAAAAAGGCCTGTTGTTGTTGCACTATACAATTAGCGACTTTTAATAAAGTTTCGTTCCGGCTTTCCAGGCTTTTTAAAAACCACTTGGCTTCCTGCAGGTGGGAGCGGATAAACTGACCGTCAGAAGCGTTACGGGCGTTGCGTGACATGGCGGCGTATTGTTCGTTAATTCTGATCTTTGGCATTGCATCAGGATTTAACTCGACCATCCAACGTCCTTTGATTTTCGCCACCGACACATCAGGGATCACATACGACTGTTCTTGTCGAATCACATCTGCACCAGGCCGCGGATTCAAACTGTGGATCAATCGCATCACTTCTTTTAAATCGTCTTCTTTGAGTTTAGTCACACGCATCAGAGAACGGAAATCTCTGTTGGCTAAAAAGTCAGTATATTCTTTAATAATATGCCGGGTTTCCGCCAGGTAAGGGGTTTTTGGATCAAACTGTCGCAGCTGTACCAATAAACACTCCTGAATGCTGCGGGCACCGACACCTACAGGGTCAAATAACTGGATGCGTTTGATCACCGCTTCAACTTCATCAGCTTCCACATCGGGCATGCCAAGGGATTCAAGAATTTCTTCGGTATCTATCGTCAGTAAACCATTTTCGTCTATAGCTTCGATAATAATTTCAGCTATAGCGCGGTCAGTGTCAGAAAAGGGTGTTAGCTGCATTTGCCAACGTAAATAGTCTTGTAGTGTTTCGCTGGTTTCGCCCTGAAATACAGTGTCTTCATCGCCATTAAAATTATTGGCACCTGCTACAGGAGCTGCGCTGACCAGGTCATCCCAGTGACTGTCGAGCGGCAAGTCTTCTTTGATATTTTGTTCGGACATCGCTTCGCTGCTGTCCTTGACTTCAGGTTCGTAATGCTCATCATGGCTGCTGTCGTAGTCAGGCGCGTCAAATTCGGCACTGTGGTTCAGCTCTTTGGAAGAAGGCTCCTGAAATGCGGCATAGTCATCTTCAGCTTCCAGCAGAGGATTGGCATCCAGTGCTTCCTGAATTTCCTGTTGCAGTTCAATAGTAGACAGTTGCAGCAGTTTAATTGCTTGCTGCAATTGAGGTGTCATTGTGAGCTGCTGACCAAGACGAAGTTGCAGAGACGGTTTCATGTACTTCTTATTTTCTCCAAACAACCCTATTCGGATGTTGTTTTAAACTATAACCTGAATTGCTCACCCAGATAGACATCCCGGACTTGTTGATTCGCTAATACTTCAGCCGGTGTACCTGCAGCAATCAGTTCTCCATGACTTACAATATAGGCAATTTCACAGACATCAAGCGTTTCACGTACATTGTGGTCTGTGATCAGCACGCCTATTCCTCTTAGACAGAGATGCTGAATAATTTTTTTTATATCTAACACTGAAATAGGATCAACACCAGCAAAAGGTTCATCCAGCAGGATAAAGGCTGGATCTGCAGCTAAAGCCCTGGCTATTTCTACCCTTCGTCTTTCACCACCGGATAAACTCATACCCAGGCTATTGCGGATATGGCCAATGTGGAATTCATCCAGCAAGGCATCGGCTTTTTCTTCACGCTGCTCTTCGGTTAAATCTTTGCGGTGCTGCAGAATCGCCAGCAGATTGTCATACACAGTCAGCTTGCGGAATATTGAGCTTTCCTGGGGCAAGTAACCAATGCCACTGCGGGCGCGGGCATGAATGGGATCAAAAGTGATGTCTTTGTCATCTAATGTGATTTGACCTTTATCGGATGGCACCAGACCAACAATCATATAAAAAGTCGTAGTTTTTCCTGCGCCGTTTGGCCCAAGTAAGCCTACGATCTGCCCGGCATTTACTTCAAGACTGACGTCCTTCACCACCTGACGGCCTTTATAACTTTTAGCCAGATGGGCCGCGACTAACTTCATTATTCTTTTCCTTCCGGGCTGAACACAGTAGTGACTCTTTCGGTTTTTTTACCGTCAGACTCTGCTTGCAGCTCTTGCTTCTCAAGGTTGTACTTGATGACAGCACCTTGCACCATACTGCCATTCTGGCTCAGTTCAGCATCGCCTGTCAGTACCAAAGTACCTTTGTCGACGTCATAGCGGATTTCGTTGGCACTGGCTTTAATTGGTTTATCGCCATCGAGCATTTGAGAATACTTAGCTGGTAAGCCGGACGCGATAAAGACTTCTTTACCTTTACCTGCGCTGGCTATCACTTCGAGTTTGTCAGCCTCAATCAGCAGGCTGCCCTGGTTGACTTTTACATTGTCAACAAAGGTCATGACTTTGTCTTTTATTGAACCAAACTGACGGTCCGAGTCCACCTGAATTTCTTTTTTGAAATCATCCGGGCCTGCCAGACAAAATCCGCTGAATACCAGAGCGATACTTAGTAAAATAATGTTACTTTTCATTGTAATAAACCGTTTTTGTGTGCTTTTTCAGCTCTATGTTCTGTGCATTCAAATCGGCCAGCATGCCAAGTCCCGAGATCTGAAAACCCAGTCCAAAAATCCGCACCTGTTCGTTTGACTGCAGCATATTGCTGTTAAACAGCAACTCCACTGCATTAGTTTCTATTCGGGTAAATAGGGGATCTGCAGACATATTGCGCAACTCCACCCGGTGTTCAAGAATGAGCTTGTCGTCAGGATAAAGCACAGCTTGCTCGCTTGTCACTTGCCATAATGGCACTTTTTCCTGATAAATGGTGTAGATAGGGAAATCAAACTGCAAAAAACCAAAGCGCTCGAAGTGTTCCATACGCTGCGCCCGGATCAGATCGGACAGATGACCCTCTTGATCGTAGATCATTCGGGTCAGATCCTGAGCGACATAATCGGGTTGATTATCCTGATTTCCGGGAACGCCACTTTGCTCCTGATCCAGCAGTTGCCAGCTATAAAAACCAGCAGCGGCTGCAACTATCAGTAATAACCAAAGAAATTGACGGATCATATGCTGCTTCCTGAAAAATCTGCAAACTTACCCTGACTGGTCAGCAGCAAATCACAAAGTTCACGTACTGCCCCAAAACCACCTGGTAAGGTACAGCGGTAATCAGCATGCAAACTCAAATACGGATGCGCATCCTGCACCGCAACACTTAAGCCACAGTGTTGCATCACAGCCCAGTCGGCCAAATCATCACCTATAAAAGCAATTTGTGAGGCTTCGAGTGTAAGTTTTTGCTGGAGTTCAGCAAAAGCAGCCAGTTTATTTTCCTGACCCTGATAGATATAAGGCACTGTTAAAGAGGTCATGCGTTGCTGCACTATGGTTGAATTGCGACCAGTAATCACTGCCACTTCAATGCCGGCATGGCGCAAGGCTTTGATTCCATAGCCGTCACGGGTATGAAAGGCCTTGAGCTCTTCACCCTGGTTGCCAAGATAAATACGACCATCAGAAAACACGCCGTCGACATCACAAATCAACAAACGAATATGCCTGGCTTTATGTTCCAGCTCCGGACTGATCGCCTGATACATTTGCGTAAATAAAGCTGACATCAGAGCACTCCGGCTTTTAGCAAGTCATGCATATTCAGAGCCCCCACTGGCACCTGTTGTTCGTTGACCACTATTAGACCATTAATTTTGCGTTGCTCCATAATTTGCAATGCTTCTGCTGCCAGCATAGCAGGTTTAGCTGTAATGCAGTTTCTGGTCATCAGGCTGGCGATAGTCGCTGTATGCAAGTCAACCTGCTGATCCAGCACCCGACGTAAATCGCCATCGGTGAATAAACCGGCCAATTTGCCGTTATCATCGACTACGGCCGTCATGCCCAGACCCTTGCGGGATATTTCCAATAAGGCTTCTTTCAGGCTAACCTGCTGATGCACCAGTGGCAAGGCTTCACCCGAATGCATGACATCTTCGAGCCGCAACAGCAAGCGGCGGCCTAAGCTACCACCCGGATGAGACAAGGCAAAATCATCAGCGGAAAATCCGCGCACGTCTAAAAGAGCAACAGCTATTGCATCACCCATAGCTAAAGTGGCCGTAGTGCTGGCGGTCGGAGCTAATCCTAAAGGACAGGCTTCCTGTTCAACCCGCACACAAAGATGCACGTCTGACAAAGTGGCTAAGGTCGATTCAGGGCGTCCAGTCATGCCGATCATTTTGATACCACGACGCTTCAGCACTGGAACTATCGTCAGGACTTCAGCAGTTTCACCCGAATTGGAGATCGCCAGCACTATATCGTCCTGAGTAATCATCCCCAAATCACCATGACTGGCCTCTGCCGGATGGACAAAAAAAGCCGGTGTCCCTGTGGAGGCTAGAGTAGCTGCAATTTTATGTGCAATATGGCCCGACTTTCCCATGCCAATCACTATTACTCTGCCTTTGCAGTCAAACATCATTTGACAAGCCAGATTGAAACTTTCGTCTATATAAGCTGCAAGTTGGGTTACTGCGGCTGCTTCGATCTGCAGTACCCGCAGAGCCTGAGGGCGAAAGTCCAGAGTCATGAAAAAATCCCCATTTAATAGTTCTGGTCAGCTTTTTAGTTTTTGCTGTCTGGCGGAAAGGATCTGGTAAGAAATACTGTCAGATCATCCAGATAGCGAAAACGTTAAGCTTTGATTCATTTTCAGCGCGGCACACTTTGCGGCCATGCACAGAGGCCGATATTTTCGTGCTTATCAGGTGTAAATGCAAAAGATTACGCAAAACAAACGAATTATTCTGTTTTTGCAATCAGTTGTTACTATTTTTTATAAGGTTGTTGCGACGAAAAACCTATACAATGGCAGGCCTTTATCCGAGCGCCTGGCTTGAAGTCGCTGTGGTGCATAGGTATATTGCGCGCCTTCAAATTTAGCGATGGCGCTACTCTCTGTTAGAAATGAGGATCAACGTGTCAGATATTCTGGTAGACATTCAGCACCTGACGTTCAAACGTGGTGACCGTGTGATCTATGATGACATGAGCATGCAGTTTCAGCGTGGTAAAGTGACGGCTATTATGGGCCCCAGTGGTATTGGTAAAACCACCTTGTTGCGTTTAATTGGTGGTCAACTAAAGCCTGAACAAGGCAAAATTCTGATCAATGGTCAGGACATTCCACAGCTCAATCGTAAAGATTTGTATAAAGCCCGGCAAAAAATGAGCATGTTGTTTCAAAGCGGCGCTATGTTCAGTGATATGTCGGTCTATGACAATGTCGCATTCCCTATCCGTGAACATACCCGTCTGCCGGAAGAGATTATTCGCCTGATGGTGTTGATGAAGTTGGAAGCCGTTGGCTTGCGTGGGGCCAGGGATTTGATGCCGGCTGAATTGTCAGGTGGTATGGCCCGCCGCGCTGCCTTGGCCCGTGCCATAGCTTTAGATCCACAACTCATTATGTACGATGAGCCTTTTGCAGGGCAGGACCCAATTTCGATGGGCGTGATCGTCAGGTTGATTCGTTCGTTGAACAACGCTTTAGGTTTAACTTCTGTTGTGGTGTCGCATGACGTCAATGAAGTGATGAGTATTGCTGACTATGTTTACGTAGTAGCAGAACAAAAAGTCATAGGGCAGGGTACGCCGGACGAACTTCGGGCTCATCCTTCGGCATTAGTTCAGCAATTTTTGCAGGGACAATCAGATGGTCCCGTGCCCTTCCACTTTAAAGCGGCTAGTTATAGTGCTGAATTAATGGAGTTAGCCAAGTGATAGTGGATAAGTTACAACAACTTGGACAACACAGTATTGCAAAAGTCCAGGGTATAGGCCGGGCAACTATTATGTTGTTCGGAGCTTTGGTAGCCTGGCCAACACCACGTAAAAGCTTTCCTTTACTGTTAAAGCAGTTGTACGTGGTCGGTGTGTTGTCTTTACTTATAATTCTGGTTTCAGGCTTGTTTATAGGTATGGTGTTGGCGTTACAGGGCTACACTGTGCTGTCTAAGTTTGGTGCCGAGCAAATGTTAGGGCCGCTAGTAGCTTTGAGTTTGTTGAGGGAGCTTGGGCCTGTAGTTACAGCTTTATTGTTTGCCGGCCGTGCAGGCAGTGCTTTAACAGCTGAAATTGGTCTGATGAAAGCCACTGAACAGTTGTCTGGTATGGAAATGATGGCTGTGGACCCGCTACGCCGTATTATTGCCCCGCGGTTCTGGGCTGGTGTCATTAGTATGCCGCTACTGGCTTTGATCTTTACTGCTGTAGGTATACTCGGCGGCCATTTGGTTGGTGTCGATTGGTTAGGTGTAGACGGTGGTGGTTACTGGTCGGCTATGCAGGCCAATGTAGATTTTCAGCAGGATATTTTGAACGGTGTGATTAAAAGTGTGGTGTTTGCCTTGATTGTGACCTGGATAGCCTTACATAAAGGTTTTGATGCGGTGCCAACTTCAGAGGGCATCAGTCAGGCGACAACACAAACAGTAGTGACATCTTCTTTAGCGGTCTTAGGTTTTGACTTTATATTAACAGCAGTAATGTTTGGTGGATAAAAAATGACATCTCGCAAAATCGAAGTGTTGGTGGGTCTGTTTGTAGCTTTGGCTATCGCTGCTTTTATGTTGTTATCTCTGAAGGTGGCCAACAGCGGGATGACGGGTTCGGGCGAAACTTATATGTTGTACGCCAAGTTTGAAAATATTGGTGGTCTAAAAGTACGGTCTCCAATCAAAGTGGGTGGTGTAGTCGTAGGTCGTGTCCGTTCTATTGAACTGAATACTGAAGAGTATTCGCCTGTAGTGGCTATGGAAATAGACAGCCAATACAATAACTTTCCTGAAACCAGCTCAGTGGCTATTTTGACTTCAGGTTTATTGGGGGAACAGTACCTTGGCTTACAACCAGGTTTTGTGGATGAAACTGTTTCTATTCTGAAAAGTGGTGATTACGTCGAAGACACCAAATCCGCTATCGTACTGGAAGAGTTAATAGGCCAGTTCTTATTTAACAGAGGAAGTAACTAAGCATGAAAAATCTGCTGGTAAAAATTGCGGCTACAGCATTGTTCTCTTTGGGTTTAGTTGCTCAGGCATCGGCTGCTGACGTAAAAACCTATGAAGATCCGTACAAAATGATCGAAGCTGTAGCTGATCAAACCTTTCGCCGTATCTCCAATGATCAACCTGTGATCCAAAAAGATCTTGAGCATTTACGTGTGATAGTCAACGAAGAGTTAGTGCCTTATATTGACAGTCGTTATGCGGCTTTTCGTGTGATTGGTAACTACATCAAGCAAACTAAACCTGAAGAGCGTGATGCTTTTGTGGTGGCATTCAAAGATTATATGGTGGCGACTTATGCTGGTGCTTTGACCCAGTACAAAAATCAGAAAGTGATTTTTGAACCTGCAAAAGCAGTGGGTAATCAAAATATCGTGACTATTAAAACCCGTGTTATTGATCCTGGTAAGCCAGATATCAATATCGAGTTTAAGTTACGCCGTGCTAAAGATGCGCAGAACTGGCAGGTGTTTGACATGGTGGCCGAAGGTATTTCTTTACTGGACAGCAAAAGAGCTGAGCTTGGTAATTTGATCCGTCAGCAGGGTTTAGCCAGTGTCACAGCGTTGTTAATCGAAAAATCAAAAGCTCCTATCACGGCTCCTTTGCAGGGTAACGATGCTAAAAATTAGTCAACAGCAACAAACTCTGGTTTTTTCCGGCGCTTTGGATCGGGATACAGTACCAACTGTATGGCCATTTAAGTTGTTAAAAAAACTGACTGGAACAGTCGTCTTTGATTTCAGCGAGTTGGCACTCGTGGATACTGCTGGTCTCGCCTGGTTGTTACATCAGGTTGCGCAGGCCGCCAAACTTGGATTGACTGTCCAAATGCGCCATGTGCCAGAGCAATTGCTTTCTCTGGCGCAATTGTCAGATGTTGTGGCCTTATTGCCACTGGTTAAAGAGGATAGTACCAATGCAGTGTAATGAGATTGAGCTGTTATTAACAGAACAGCTGAAACTGGCTGAAGTCTATGTAAAAGCTGAGGGAAATCATTACGCTGTAACTGCTATAGGCGACTGTTTTGACGGGGTTAGCCGGGTTAAACAGCAGCAAATGATTTATGCCCCTTTGATGGCAGCTATTGCTGATGGTAGTATTCACGCCGTTTCGATAAAAACTTTCACGCCGACTCAATGGCGTCGTGAAAAATTACTTAACCCACCTGTATAGTAGTTAAAGATGCAACAATTTCTGGTTTCAGGCGGCGCCACCTTAAAAGGTGACGTTGTTATTTCC
>NZ_JAIWOI010000192.1 GCF_020217005.1 Rheinheimera sp.
GGCGCTAAAAATGCCGCACTACCTATTTTATTTGCCACTATTCTGGCTGAACAGCCGTCGGTGCTGAGCAATGTTCCTGTGTTGAAAGACATTGATACCACCTTTAAATTGTTGCGTATTTTTGGTGCTGAAGTCAGCCGGGAGGACCATCAGGTCACGGTAGATGCGACAGCAATCCACAGTCAGATGGCTCCCTACGAGTTAGTGAAAACCATGCGCGCCTCAATTCTGGCGTTAGGGCCATTATTAGCTCGTTTTGGTCATGCCGAAGTTTCATTGCCAGGTGGCTGCGCCATAGGTGCCCGCCCTGTTAATTTGCATATTGATGGTTTGCGCAAAATGGGCGCGGAGATCACAGTAGAAGCTGGTTATATTAAAGCTAAGGCGAGCCGCTTACATGGCGCTCATATATTTATGGATATGGTCAGCGTCACAGGCACTGAAAACCTGATGATGGCTGCAGTGTTGGCTGATGGTTTAACCATTATTGAAAATGCGGCCCGTGAGCCTGAAGTGGTTGATTTAGCCAAGTACCTGATCGCTATGGGTGCTGATATTCATGGTGCAGGCACTGACACTATCCGTATTACGGGTAAAGAAAAGCTGCACGGCGCGAATCACACTGTATTACCTGATCGTATTGAAACAGGCACCTTCTTAGTAGCTGCTGCTGTGACTGGTGGCGATGTTAGGTGTTTAAACGCCTCTCCTGCAGAGCTGGAAGTGGTGCTTGAGAAGCTGCGTGAAGCAGGCGCAGATGTGACAACCGGTGCGGATTGGATTCGTCTGAATATGACAGGTCGTACATTAAAATCGGTCAATGTAAAAACTGTACCCCATCCTGGTTTCCCGACCGACATGCAAGCTCAGTTTACTGTTCTGAATGTAGTTGCGCAGGGAGTTGGTATGGTGACTGAAACTATTTTCGAAAACCGTTTTATGCATGTACCAGAGTTGCAACGTATGGGGGCTGATATTCAGCTGGAAGGTAATACTGCCTTGATTAAGCATACCGACAAGCTGATGGGTGCTCAGGTGATGGCGACGGATTTACGTGCTTCTGCGAGTTTAGTTATTGCTGGCTTGGTGGCTGAAGGTGAGACTGTGGTCGATCGTATTTACCATATCGATAGAGGCTACGAGCAAATTGAACACAAACTCAAAGGTTTGGGTGCCAATATTCAGCGTATTAATGCTCAGTCCTAAGATGCTGCTGTAAAAGAAACAAAAAAGCCAGTGAAAACTGGCTTTTTTTGTTTTTTGGCGAGACCAGCTTAGTTCAGCTCGCGGATCACTACAGGTATAGTCAGTGTTTTTCCGTCCCGTTCGACCGACATTTGCAGTGTTGTGTCCGGTGGCGTTTCCGCAATCAAATCCAGAGCATGATGTACGCTGGTCAAAGTTACACCGTTGATTTGTTGCAGTATGTCGCCCACTTCCAGACCCGCTATAGCAGCTGGACTCAGAGGCTCAATAGCGCTGATTTTGACACCAAACAAGGTCTGGGCGGTGGAGATCATCAGGTCTCCTGCAGGATTAACTACGGGATCTCCGCTAACCCCTAAATAACCGCGGATCACCCGACCATGCTGAATCAGTTTTTGCAGCACATTGCTGGCTAAACGATAAGGCACAGCAAAAAATATCCCCTGAATGTCCTGATTGCGCTGGCGTTGGAAAGCCGCAGTGTTAATGCCTACTAATACACCATTGCTATTAATCAGAGCGCCGCCTGAGTTGCCTGCGTTAATAGCCGCATCCATTTGCATAAAGTCGGCATAACCATTAGCAGGGCTTAAGCCAGCCCGGCCAGTTGCGCTAATGACACCCTGAGTAATAGCCTGGCCCAGGTTAAATGGGTTCCCTATAGCAAGCACTACATCGCCGACCTGAGGTTCTAAACTGGCGTCTTGTGGTATCACAGGTAAATTGTCGGCCTCTACAAAAAGTACGGCTAAGTCAGTCAGTTGATCCTGACCAATCAGCACAGCGTCAAAGACTCTGCCGTCCTGAAGTGCCACTGAAATCTGGTCTGCGCCGTACACCACATGGTAGTTGGTCAGCACATAACCCTGAGCATTCATAATGACGCCAGAACCCAGCTCCTGGCGCTCAATAGTCCGGCTTTGGTAGGAGCGGGGATCCTGAGTCGTGCTTTTGGTATAGACATTGACTACCGCAGGTGCAGCAGCCCTCACAGCCTTAGAGTAAGACACAGGAGCGGGCAGTTGTTCTTTCTGCTGCCAAAAATTCAGCTTTATTCCTGGATTCTGACTGAAAAAAAACAGCCACAGCATGGCGATTGCCAGACCATAAGCGACACTTTTTAATAGACTTATCAGAAGTTTGGGCACGGGAAGAAATTATGAAACTAATAGATGTGGCAAGCATAACACTAAATGAGAAGTTGCAGTAGCAAGCCACAGGCTTGCTACTGCAAAAAGTTAACGTATTAATACATAAAGGATACGGTTACCACGTTGCACTTGCAGGGCTATGACGCCTGAACTTTTACTCAGGATTTCACGCAATTCTTTAGTAGTAGTCACACGGCTGCGACTGACACCTACAATGACATCGCCTTTTTCCAGTCCTAAAGCTGCTGCAGGTGAACGAGCACCGACATCATCTATGACTATGCCTGGTTCGCCATCCGGCGTTTTACCATCGCTTAAGCTCGCTCCTTCCAACATAGGATGCAGCACTTTAGCTTCTGCAGTCGTTGCTTCAGCGGCCTCCAGCGTGACTTTCACGGTCATGGCTTTATCTTCACGCAGTATGCCTAAGCTGATCTCTTTGCCTACACCCAGAGTCGCGATTTTAGCGCGTATCTCAGTAAATGAATCAATCTGTTTGCCATTGAGGTGGGTGATAATGTCGCCACTTTTTAAACCTGCTTTGTCTGCCGCTGAGCCAGGGATCACCTCTTGTACCCAACCGCCCTTGTTGGTTTTGGCTTTCATCGCCTTAGCTATTTCAGCGTTTAAGTCTCCACCTCTTACGCCTAAAGCACCACGACGCACCTCGCCATACTCAACAAACTGAGCCACAAGGTTTTTCATCATATTGGCAGGAATGGCAAAACCAATACCAATATTGCCGCCGTTAGGCCCCAATATGGCGGTATTAATACCTATAAGTTCGCCTTTCAGGTTGACTAGAGCTCCACCTGAATTCCCACTATTGATCGCCGCATCGGTCTGAATAAAATCTTCGTAACCTTCAATGCCCAGACCACCTCGTCCCAACGCACTGACAATACCAGAAGTGACAGTTTGGCCTAAACCAAAAGGGTTACCTATAGCGACGGTAAAATCACCTACTTTTAACTTGTCTGAGTCAGCCAACTCTACCTGGACCAGATCTTGTGCTTCAATTTGTAACAAGGCGATATCGCTTTCTGGATCTTCACCTATTTTTTTAGCTTTGAAATTGCGACCATCTTTTAGGGTCACCTGGATATCGGATGCGTCGTTGATGACGTGATGGTTAGTGACCACATAGCCTTTTTTCGCATCTATGATCACACCTGAACCTAAACCGCGGAACGGTTGTTCCTGACGCAACTCACCACCACGGCCGAGGAATTGTTCTAATGCACCAGGCAGACGCTGACGTACTTCACGGCTACCTGCCACTGAGATATTTACAACGGCTGGAGTTACATTCTCCAGCATAGGAGCCAGGCTCGGCATTTCCTGATCGCCAGCACCAAAAAATGGTAACTTAGCTTGCACTGGCGCAGGTTGCGCCAGCAGAAAGGCGGCTAAAATACTGATACTTACTAAAGATAACTGCGACTTCATATAGGTAATGCTCCTTCGTACAGATGACGTCACTAAGAATGCTTTACCAGTCGAAAAGTTCAGTCGTCTGATGAGTTTCGTTCAGTTTTATTTTTCATTAAACCACTGGCCGTATTGGAATAATCCAATGGCTGATAGGATGGTTCATCCTTCACTTTACGACGCTCATCCAGCTTATGGATCGACTGGCGTATTTGTGCCGTAGTGTCTGCTGCGAAATAATTCAGCTCGCTACGGTTGTCAAAAGTTGGTCTTTCGATCAACTGCATCTTGGTCTGAGCCATATGGCGGGCAATTTTCTCGTAGTTTTCGTGCAGCTGACTCATCAACTGGTGGGTGGTTTCCACATGTTCTGTGACATCACTACGATATTGCTGCAGCTGCTGTTTGGTTTCGTTTAGCTCAACCTGCAGTTTGCTTTGATTAAATTGGCGCAAACAGTACAAGCGGGTTGCCACTATGCCAACCACTAAGCCAGCTACCAGCCAGGCCAAGGCAAAAGTAACAGTCATAACAACTCCTGAAAAATTAGTTAGTTCAACAATAGTTTAACCTATCTTCTTATCCAGAGTGGTAAGGCATGTTACTATTACGACCATTATTTAGGGTTAATTGGCTTATTTTTCAATATCCGGCATGACGACACCACTGCAAAAATATCAACAAGACCTCAAGCGCGAAGATTTTCTGTTTGATGAGGCCCAGCAAAATGCTGTCCAGCATCTGGAACGTCTGTATCAACAATTTGTGCAGGATAAACCGATCAAACAAAGTTTCTTCGATAAATTGCTTGGTAAAAAGCCGATGATAACACCACTGAAGGGACTTTATTTCTGGGGCGGTGTAGGCCGCGGTAAAACTTATCTGGTCGATACCTTTTACGAATGCCTGCCGACTAACCGTAAACTTCGTATTCACTTTCACCGCTTTATGCACAAAGTGCATCAGGAACTGAAATCTCTGCATGGCGTGTCAGATCCATTAAAAGTTGTAGCGGATCGCTTTAAGGCTGAAACTGATATTTTGTGTTTTGACGAGTTTTTTGTCTCAGACATCACAGATGCAATGATATTAGGCACCCTGATGCAGGAGCTGTTTGCTCGCGGTATTACACTGGTGGCAACGTCTAATATAGAGCCAGATGGTTTGTATCGGAACGGTCTGCAAAGGGCGCGGTTTTTACCAGCGATAGCACTGATTAAACAACACACTGAAACCGTCAATGTCGATAGTGGTATTGACTACCGGCTGCGCACTTTAACTCAGGCTGAAATTTATCATTCGCCTTTGGATGAAAAAGCGGACTGCAATCTGGCGGAATATTTTCTTGCCCTGTCAGTAGAACCGCGCCAGGACGAGGCGAAGATTGAAATTGCCGGCCGTACTTTAACCAGTCGCAAAGAAGCCGATGGCATTATCTGGTTTGATTTTCCGGAGCTCTGTGAAACGGCCCGTAGTCAATATGACTATATGGAACTGAGCAAGTGCTACCACACTGTGTTGCTGTCGAATGTGACCCAGATGGGGCAAACCCGAGATGATGTCGCCAGACGTTTTATTGCGCTGGTCGATGAGTTCTATGAGCGCCACGTCAAACTTATTGTTTCTGCAGCAGTACCTATGGAACAGCTTTATACAGAAGGAATTTTGTCTTTCGAATTTAAGCGCTGTTTAAGCCGTCTGCAGGAGATGCAATCGCAGGATTATCTGGCAAAACAACATTTACCTTAATTTTTTCTTTAAATGGCTGTTTTTTATCATTGGTTACTATATAATCCGCGGCCGGCCCACGTTACAGCCTGAAACTGCCGTAGCCTGGCAGTTTATGTACTCGAAGGGGTGCGATAAGCGACACAATGAAGATTGTGTTAGGTGTAACAGTGTTATTTTTTTTGGGTAGTTTTTAGATGAAAACTTTTACTGCTAAGCCAGAAAGCGTACAACGTGACTGGTTCGTTGTTGATGCAACAGGTAAGACACTTGGTCGTATCGCAACTGAGATCGCTCTTCGTTTACGCGGAAAGCACAAGCCAGAGTACACTCCACACGTTGACACCGGTGATTACATCATCGTTGTAAACGCTGACAAAGTGACAGTCACTGGTAACAAAGCAAAAAACAAAATGTACTACTCTCACAGTGGTTTCCCAGGTGGTATCAAAGAAATTAACTTTGAAAAACTGCTGGTTAAGAAGCCGGAGATGGTATTGGAAGCAGCCGTAAAAGGTATGTTGCCAAAAGGTCCTTTGGGCCGCGCTATGTTCCGTAAGTTAAAAGTATATGCAGGCGCAGAGCATCAACATGCTGCTCAGCAACCGCAAGTTTTAGATATCTAATCGGAGCAGAACATGGCAACTAATCAATATTACGGTACTGGTCGTCGTAAGACCTCTACAGCTCGTGTATTCATCAAAGCAGGTTCAGGTAACATCGTTATCAACCAACGCTCTATCACTGAATACTTCGGTCGTGAAACTGCTCGTATGGTTGTAATGCAACCATTAGAGTTAGTGGAAATGGTAGGCAAGTTTGACTTATACGTCACTGTTAAAGGTGGTGGTATTTCTGGTCAGGCTGGCGCAATCCGCCACGGTATCACCCGCGCTCTGATGGAGTTCGACGAGTCTCTGCGCCCTGCATTACGTAAAGCTGGTTTCGTCACTCGTGACGCCCGTAAAGTTGAACGTAAGAAAGTGGGTCTGCATAAAGCTCGTAAGCGTCCACAGTACTCAAAACGTTAATTCGTTTTTTGTTGCAAAGAACCCGGTCTTGTACCGGGTTTTTTATTGCCAGATATTTATACTCTGCTCAGGATTAAAGTTTCATCGCCTTTCTTTCAATCTGGACAAGAGGTTGAACAAATTCCTGATCGGCTTTTTTCTCTATTAGGAAGAGGATTTTTTTGTCCGGAATGTCGCAGCTTTTGTGCCTGATCATGACAGAAACGTCTTTTTCAGGTTAAAACATGGTGATGCAAAGTTTTACTGACTATTCTGGTTTCGTATTTCGTCGAAAAACTGATGTCAGAACAAAGAGAATTCGGCTAAATCCTTGTGTAAAGCAGGGCTTTTCATTATGATCCGCCGTATTTTTCAACTTATAATAATCGCTGTAATTCAGCCGCTTAAAATATCAACATTTAAGCGTTTAACGTGGAGATGAGTGGATGAGCAATGCGCCTGTAGATCATGGTCGCCGTCGCTTTCTGACCATAGCAACTTCTGTAGTTGGTGGGGTTGGTGCGATTGGAGCTGCTGTTCCCTTTATTGCTTCCTGGAATCCGAGTGAAAAAGCTAAACAAGCAGGTGCACCAGTCACCGCGGACATTAGCAAACTCGAAGACGGGCAGTTAATTCGGGTAGAGTGGCGCGGTAAGCCTGTGTGGATAGTGAAACGGACGCCAGCCATGCTGGAAAGTCTGACCAAAGCAGTAGATAAACTTCGTGACCCTGCCTCAGAAGAACCACAACAGCCTGATTACGCTAAAAACGATCACCGTTCGAAAAAGCCTGAGATTTTTGTCGCAGTAGGTATTTGTACTCACCTGGGTTGTTCTCCTACCTACATCATGAATGATTTTGAAGCTCAGGTTGAAGGTATTCCTTCAGGCTTCTTCTGCCCATGTCATGGTTCTACTTATGATATGGCCGGTCGCGTGTTCTCTGGTGTTCCTGCGCCGAAAAACCTGATGATCCCACCTTATATGTTTGTCGATGACACCACCATTTTAATTGGTGCAGATGAGGGGACAGCTTAATGTTTAAAAACTTTATGAGCTGGATTGAGTACCGCATGCCATTTATGGAAAAAATGAATCTCCATGTGATGCAGTACCCAGCGCCAAAAAACTTTAACTTCTGGTACTTCTTTGGCTCTTTAGCCATGTTAGTACTGGTGAACCAAATACTGACCGGTATCTGGTTAACTATGAACTTTGTTCCTACTGCTGAAGGTGCTTTTGCATCAGTTGAATACATCATGCGTGATGTCGACTATGGCTGGTTGTTGCGTTATATGCACTCCACCGGTGCTTCTGCTTTCTTCGTTGTCGTCTATCTGCATATGCTGCGTGGCATGATGTATGGTTCTTATCAAAAACCACGGGAATTACTGTGGATCTTCGGTATGCTGATTTTCTTAGTTTTAATGGCTGAAGCCTTTATGGGTTACTTGTTACCATGGGGTCAGATGTCGTTCTGGGGTGCTCAGGTTATTATCTCTATCTTCGGTGTAATTCCGGTAATTGGTGATGATTTAACTCTGTGGATCCGCGGTGACTACGTTATTTCAGGCGCGACCTTAAACCGTTTCTTTGCCTTACACGTTATCGCTTTACCATTGGTTTTAGTGGTGCTGGTGTTCCTGCACATCATTGCTCTGCATGAAGTGGGTTCCAATAACCCTGATGGTATCGACGTTAAGCGTCCAAATGATGGTCAGAAGATTGAAGACAACGTGTCTGATAAATTTACTTTCCATGAGTATTTCACCAAAGGCGGTAAAAAAATTATCGTTGATGCTATTCCTTTCCACCCGTACTACACGGTGAAAGATATAGTAGGTGTAGTAGGCTTCCTGTTTATCTTCTGTTTTGTGATTTTCTTTGCTCCAGAAGGTGGTGGTTTCTTCCTTGAGCCACCAAACTTTGAGCCAGCAAACCCGATGAAAACTCCTGAGCACATAGCACCAGTGTGGTATTTTACGCCTTTCTACGCCATTTTACGTGCTGTACCTGATCAGTTGTTTGGTGCGATTTTTATGTTCCTGGCTATTATCTTCCTTGCCTTGTTGCCATGGTTAGACCGTTGCCCGGTGCGTTCAGTCCGCTACCGTAGCAACCTGCACAAGGCTAACTTAGTGATGTTCTGCATCAGCTTTGTGGTGTTAGGTGTGTTAGGTGTATTACCTGCGACTCCAACTTATACCTTGTTAGCGCAGATTTTCTCATTCACCTATTTTGCGTATTTTGGCCTGTTATGGTTCTACAGCAAAAATGAGAAAACCAAGCCGTTGCCAGTGAGGTTATCCTGATGATTAAAAAGTTATTTACTGTACTGGCGTTGGTAGCATCCAGCGCTGCTATGGCGGCTGGTGGTCATGCTGTGCATTTAGACAAGGCACCTATTGATCTGACGGACAAAGAGTCACTGCAACGTGGTGCCCGTATGTTCCAAAACTACTGTCTGGGTTGTCACCAGATGCAGTACCAGCGTTATTCCCGTACTTTCCGCGATTTAGGTATTCCTGATGACGTAGGTATGGCTACTTTAGGTTTTACTGCGAATAAAGTGGGTGACCATATTAAAAACGCAGCTCCTAAAGCTGACCTGGCCAACTGGTTTGGTGCTGCGCCACCAGATTTAACCAACGTAGCCCGGGTTCGTGGTCCGGACTGGATTTACACTTATCTGCGTACATTCTATGTGGACCCAAGCCGTCCATTTGGGGTGAACAACGAAGTGTTCCCATTAGTAGGTATGCCACATGTGTTACAAGAGCTGCAGGGTATCCCTTACAAGGCGACTGAAACTCGTCTGGTTGACGGTGTACCCACAGAAGTGGACGTAGGTATTAAAACTGATGGCTCAGGTGAACTGAGTACGGAAGAATACGACCGTGCTGTTGCTGATCTGGTGAACTACCTGGAATACGTTGGTGAGCCTTCCAAACTGGAGTCTCACAGCTTAGGTGTAAAAGTTCTAATCTTCTTAGGTATTTTCTTTATCTTCGCTTTCCTGCTGAAGAAAGAGTACTGGAGAGATGTCCACTAAGGACATAGATGTTAGCCTTTGAAGGGGCCGCGAGGCCCCTTTGTATTTATGCTTATAACCGGAGGATCCTATGGCGATTTCTGCCAACAGACGTGCTGTGATGACCTTGTTTTCAACAGCCAATGACATGTACTGTCATCAGGTCAGAATGGTACTGGCGGAGAAAGGCGTCACGGTAGATATTATGCAGGTGAGCACTGATAGTCTGCCTGAGGATGTTTACGAGGTTAATCCTTATGGTTCTTTGCCCACTTTGATGGACAGAGATTTAGCTTTATTTAAAGCCGATATCATTAACGAGTATCTGGATGAACGTTTCCCACATCCTCCTTTAATGCCGGTTTACCCTGTAGCTCGTGCGAATGCCCGGTTAATGATGCATCGTATCGAAAAAGACTGGTATGGTTTAGCCGACAAAATTCT
>NZ_JAIWOI010000193.1 GCF_020217005.1 Rheinheimera sp.
GCAGGATGGTCCTGACGCTGCTACAGCCCGCCGTGATTTACGCGAAGGTTTATTGGCGATGGCGCCACTGTTCCAGGAACATCCCTATTTCATGAGTGATGAGTATAGCCTGATTGATTGTTATCTGGCCGCCTTACTTTGGCGTTTACCTCTATTTGGCATTGAACTAAACGGAACTGGCAGCAAGTTATTACAAAGTTATATGACGCGTATATTCGAGCGTGACGGTTTTCAGCAATCGTTAACTGAAGCTGAGCGTGAAATTCGCCGGGGGCGTGGTTACTAATGGATATGACTTCAAATAAGCCTTACCTGATCCGCGCTTTTTATGAATGGATAGTCGACAACAATCTAACACCTTATCTGGTGGTGAACGCCAGCATCCATGGCTGTAAAGTGCCAACCCAGCATATTCAAAATGGTCAGATAGTACTGAATATTTTGCCTTCTGCTGTAGGTAACATGCTGATGGGTAATGAGGTGATTACCTTTAATGCCCGTTTTGGTGGTAAGCCATTTGCGCTAACAGTGCCGATTAAAGCCGTACTGGCTATTTATGCCCGCGAAAACGGTGCTGGTACTATGTTTGATGCGGAAGAAGACACGGATGATGATCAGCATCATTTAGAAGCTGTTTCAGACAGTGAAGCCGGAGAGGGCAGCGATCAGACTCCACCGGAAGACGATCCGACCGATCCAAACAAGGGTAAAAAAGTCTCTCATCTGCGTGTAGTGAAATAAGCTGAGAGTGGGCTAATTTCATTAAGTCTTTATAGCATCTGAGCTAAATCAGCTCAGATGCAACTTGCCAGAATGCTCTCAACAATGGCTCATGCAGCCGCTTCGATAAAGTACACAAACCTAAATCAAAAGGCGCAAATTCATCGCCTTGAGTTAAATACCTGACTCTGTCTCTGGCAGGGCTTTGCTGCGCCACTATAGCAGGCACCAACGCCACTCCAGTGCCTAAAGCCACCATACTGACCATAGCTTCATGACCCTCTACTTTAGCTACGACCTTGGGATCGCTAATACGGGCTTTGCGCCACAGCTCAAAACGACTTCTGACCGGACCATGCTCAGGCAAAATAAAAGGTACTGAGTCCCAGGGAATAGGGCTTTGATTGAGTAGATCGTTAGTTTTACAGGGGATCACTGGCGCTATCAGTTGCAGCGGCACTTTGGCGATGCTGCGAAACGCCATATTCAGCGGAAAATGTTCGGGGTACACAGCCAGAGCTATATCGGCTTCGTCCTGTTTTACTTTCTCCAATGCAGCTGAGGCGTCTCCGGTAATCAGCTTTATTTCAGCCAAAGGGCAGACTAAACGGAATTTATCCAGGATTGCGGGAAGGTGACTAAAACTGGCTGTTACAGTACAAAACAGCCGGATTTCACCACTTAAGGACGCACTGGTTTCGCTCAGATCAATTTGCAGCTGATGCCATTGTTCTAAATAGCTTTTCACAAAAGCCTGTACTTTCTGGCCCGCTAAAGTTAGCCGCACTGATCTATTATCCCGCTGAAACAACTCAACGTTTAACTCTTCTTCCATGCGCTGGATCACCCGGCTTAAGGTCGATGGGCTGACATACATTTGCTCGCTGGTGCGGGCAAAGTTCAGGCTACTGGCCAGATGCAGAAAAAGCTGGGCATTACGGATATCCACTTGGGTATAAATCCTGTGTTGCATAAAGTGAAATACTGTATTGTGAATATATCACTTCACGCAATCATTGCACTGTTTTATTCTCAACCGCATCAAAACAGTGCATGACTTCTCTGCGCTGTTACGCTGAGCCCAACAGTGAGCCAGCTAAAAGAATTCGTCGGGATTTGTTATGAGCAACTACTTCAATACATTGAATTTGCGTCAGCAGTTAAAGCAGTTAGGTAAATGCCGTTTTATGGCCAAAGAAGAGTTTGCCAAAGGCTCTGATTTGTTAAAAGGCTGGAAAGTGGTGATTGTGGGTTGTGGTGCTCAGGGCTTAAACCAAGGCCTGAATATGCGTGACTCAGGTCTGGATATTTCCTATGCCCTGCGTGCTGAAGCTATAGCGGCAAAACGTAAGTCGTTCCAGAACGCTTCTGACAACGGTTTTAAAGTAGGCACGTACGAAGAGTTAATCCCAACGGCGGATTTAGTGTTAAACCTGACGCCGGATAAACAGCATACCAGCGTGGTAAAAGCTGTGATGCCATTGATGAAACAAGGTGCAACTTTAGCTTACTCGCACGGTTTCAATATAGTTGAAGAAGGTACACAAATTCGTAAAGACATCACAGTTGTGATGGTGGCGCCTAAGTGCCCTGGCACTGAAGTACGTGAAGAATATAAACGTGGTTTTGGTGTACCAACGCTGATCGCAGTACACCCGGAAAACGACCCTAAAGGTTTAGGTTTAGAAATTGCCAAGGCGTATGCTTCTGCAACTGGTGGTGACCGTGCCGGTGTACTGGAGTCGTCTTTTGTCGCCGAAGTGAAATCGGACTTAATGGGCGAACAGACCATTTTATGTGGCATGTTACAAACCGGCTCTATTCTGGCTTATGACAAGTTAGTCGCCGAGGGTGTTGAACCAGGCTACGCTGCCAAGTTAATCCAGTTTGGCTGGGAAACTGTGACTGAAGCGTTAAAACACGGTGGCATCACTCATATGATGGACCGTTTGTCGAACCCGGCCAAAATCAAAGCTTATGATTTAGCTGAACAATTAAAAGTAACTTTACGTCCGCTGTTTGAAAAACATATGGACGATATCATCAGCGGTGAATTCTCCCGCACCATGATGGCTGACTGGGCCAATGATGATAAGCAGCTGTTTGGCTGGCGCGAAGAAACCCGTCAATCCGGTTTTGAAAACGCACCAGTTTCCAATGAGCAAATTCCGGAACAGGATTATTTCGACCGCGGTATTTTGTTTGTCGCTATGGTGAAAGCCGGTGTTGAGCTGGCGTTTGAAACCATGGTTGCTGCGGGTATTGTCGAAGAGTCAGCCTATTACGAGTCGTTGCATGAAACGCCGTTGATCGCTAATACCATAGCGCGTAAACGCCTGTATGAAATGAACGTAGTGATTTCAGATACTGCTGAGTACGGTAATTACCTGTTCAGTAATGCGGCAGTACCGCTGTTACGTGATTTCGTTAACAAGTTAAGTACTGAATATGTCGGCAAGGGCTTAAGCTCGGCAAACAATGGTGTCGACAATATTCGCCTGATCGCTGTCAATGAAGCGATCCGCCAGCATCCTGTGGAGCTGGTGGGCAAAAAGTTAAGGGGCTATATGACCGCGATGAAAAAAATCGTCGGTTGATAGCAGAGGTTTTCTCCAATCTCACCCCCAAGTACCGAGTTTTTACGTGGACCTTGGTTGTTTGCCCGGCGTTATAGCCGGGCTTTTTTTATTTGACCTTCGTACTTGCAGCCGCAGCGTTGTTGACTGCGCACACGAGCCCAAGTCACATAGTGGACTATGCTCCTTGGGACTCGATTGCTTGTCGCCTGGCTGCAACAGCAATTACTTTAGCAAATGGACCTTCGTACTTGCAGCTTATGCTCTTAGGGCTCTATTGCTTGTCGCCTGGCTGCAACAGCAATAACTTTGACAAAGTATGCTGAACTCTATGAAAAACTCAGTGTATGCTTGCAGCAATCTTAAGGAGTAGAACAATGAAAACTATAGCTTTAGTAGCGCATGATGGGAAAAAGGCTGAATTGCTGGCTTGGGTAAAAGAGCATGCTGACTTTTTTCAGGATAAACAACTGATTGCCACTGGTACCACAGGGCGTTTGTTGAACGAAGCACTAAACAAAGAAGTTTTGTGTCTGGCCAGCGGTCCTTTGGGCGGCGACCAGCAGATCGGCGCTTTAATTGCAGAGCAGAAAATTGACTGGCTGGTGTTTTTCTGGGACCCGTTGTCCTCCCAGCCTCATGATCCGGATGTAAAAGCACTGATCCGTTTGGCTGTAGTCTGGAATATCCCTGTGGCTTGTAATAAAGCCACAGCAGATTTTATCGTTACGTCCAAATTAGTAGGACAAGACTATCAGCGCACAGTGCCGGACTTTTCAGCCCACAACAACAGATTACGCTGAGTCTTTTGACATTAAATTAAAAGCCTGTCAGTACCAGTTTGCCAATAGTTTGTTGGCTTTCCAGTATCTGATGGGCCTTGCGCAGATTTTCGGCGTTAATTTTGCCAAAATCTGAGTTCAGTGTGGTCTTTAACAGGCCAGCGTCTACCATAGCTGCAACCTGCTGTAATAACTGCTGCTGTGCAATCATATCTTCGGTTTGAAACAAAGACCGGGTAAACATCAGCTCCCAGTGCAGCGATAAACTTTTGCGCTTCATTGGGCGAATATCAATTGGCTCTGGATCATCAATCAGTGCCAGTTTGCCCTGAGGTTTGATTAGTTCCAGTATGTCGCTAAAGTGTTGTGCTGTGTGGGTCAGGCTGATCACATAATCCACTTCCGGCTGATCAAGTTCTTTAAGTTGGGCTGCCATCGGCTTTTTGTGATCCAGCACCAGATCCGCACCTAAGGATTTGACCCATTCAGTGGTTTCAGGTCTTGAGGCCGTCGCAATCAGCTTTAACTGAGTTTTTTGTTTTGCCAGTTGCAACAGCACCGAACCTACGCCACCAGCAGCGCCTATCACCAACAGAGATTTACCTTTAGTGTTCTGCTCATTCAGTTCAAACCGGTCAAATAACAACTCCCAGGCTGTAATGGCAGTTAAAGGTAAAGCTGCTGCTTCAGTAAAACTTAAGCTTTGAGGTTTGTGGCTGACAATACGCTGATCGACTAACTGAAATTCGCTGTTTGAACCAGGCTTATCAATAGCGCCCGCATACCAAACTTCGTCACCCGCTTTAAAAGCTGTGACTGCACTGCCGACTGCAACCACAACGCCTGCAGCGTCCCAGCCCAAGACCCTTTGTTGACCCTGAGTGTCGGCGTTACGGCGGATTTTGGTGTCGACAGGATTAACGGAAACGGCTTTCACAGCAACCAGCAGATCATGTTCACCTGGCGTTGGGGTTGGTAACTCTGCGTCGTACAACGACTGCGGATCTGTGGCTGGTAAATTCTGACTATAAACTATGGCTTTCATCTGGATGCTCCATTGGGTTGATGTGGCTAGATTAAAGCAAGTCACTATTTAGAAAAATGTGCTAGATTTGGATTCAGTTTCAAAAATAATTTGATAATGATGCTGAGAACTGACGACTTGCAACTTTTTGTTCTGACCGCTGACTTAGGCTCTATTTCTGCTGCAGCGCGTGAGCTCGATCTTTCGCCTGCACTGGCCAGTGTGGCGTTAAAACGCCTGGAGCAGCAGCTCAATGCTCAATTGATTTTACGTTCAACCCGCAGTTTACGCTTAACTACTGCGGGCACAGCGTATCTGGAGTATGCGCGCCAGGCGATCCAGTTATTGGGCCAGGGCCAGCAGCTTTTACAGTTAGGGAAAGAGCAGTTATCAGGAGAGCTGACTTTATCTATGCCATCAGATTTTGGTCGCAACAGCATGGCAGTTTGGCTGGCAGAGTTTCAGCGCCAGCACCCTAAGTTACAGCTGAAATTGAGAGTCAGTGACAGGCTGGCTGATTTAGGCAGACAACCTGTGGATCTGGCGATACGTTACGGCCAGCCTAAGGATTCACAGCTGATAGCCATGCCGCTGGTGCCGGACAATCACCGTGTGCTTTGCGCTTCCCCTGACTACATTCGTCGTTTTGGTGCCCCAGAGCGGCCGCAAGATATCAACGCGCATCAGGTGTTACAGCTGGTGCTGGGAGAGGCTGTACATAGCAAATGGCAGTTCTGGTTGGATGGGCAATTACAACAGGTGCAAGTGCGAGGAGCTCTAGTGGCTGATGATGGTGATGTCGTCAGGCGCTGGGCAGTGGCAGGCTTAGGTATTGCCTATAAGTCCAGATTGGATATTTTGTCTGATCTGAGAGCCGGGACTTTGGTCAAGTTATTACCAGACTACCAGACCGAACAGGCACCTATGTATTTATTGGCTGTGCAGCGGTTATCTTCATCTCCTGTACTTAAAGCATTATCAGAATTTTTGCTGCAAAAGTTAAGGCAGCATTGGCTGGATTAAACGAAAGGATGAGAAAAATGGCGTGGTTAACCACTCAAATGTTAGAAGGTGAGTTTGTTTGCTTAGAACCTATGGCGCAGTCGCACGTCGCGGATTTGCAGCAGGCGGTTGCGGATGGCGAAAACTGGAAACTCTGGTACGCCATGGTGCCCACAGTGGAAGAAATGCCAGCTTATGTGCAAGAGGCTTTAGCCAGCAAAGCGCAAGGGGCAGTGCCTTATGTGGTACGTTGCAAAATGACGGGTAAAATCGTCGGAACCAGTCGTTACTATATGGTGGATGAAGCCAGCAGAAGAGCCTTGATTGGTTATACCTGGTATGCAGAATCTGTCAGGCGTACAGCAATAAACACTGAAGCTAAATTTTTGTTATTAAGTAATTTATTTGAGAAACATAAGGCTATAGCTGCAGAGTTTCGCACCCACTTTTTTAATCATACCTCACGTAAAGCCATAGAACGTTTAGGCGCTAAAATGGACGGTATCTTGCGTCAGCATATGATTTTAAAAGACGGTTCAGTGCGTGACACTGTGGTCTACTCCATCATCGCCTGCGAATGGCCTACGGTCAGACGGCATTTAATGTCGAAATTAGGCCGGGATTGAAGCGTATAAACTAGGGGCTGGGTTTGCACCGCCCGCTTCAAATTTCAATTCAAAACGCTTTAAAGCCGCAGTTAACAAAACTGCGGCTTTAAGTACGAAGGGGGTCAAAACATCAACCCAGATAACTCTCTTAAATACAAGGGAGTAGCCGGGTGTTGGCTTAACTCAAAACATAAAAAAGCAGTCAGAAATATACTGATCACAGATCCCCAAAACCAATGCTGTTTTGGCTTGTCCTGTTCTTTGTGCTGTAAATACTTTTTCAGCAAGTAACTGCTGAGTGCAGCCAATAGTAATGAACCTGCCAGTAAGCTGTAAAATAAGGTCAGGTTTGTGCCTTTAAGTTGCCAGGCGACACCAGCCAAAATGCCAGGCAGGAAATAAGCAATAGGCCAAAGCACGCAAGCCAGAGTGGCAGCAGGAAAATAACGTGAAGGTGCTAACTGCAACATACCGGCGAGCAGAGGTAACAGAGGCCGGCTTGGACCAATAAAACGTCCAGCCACTATCGCCAGCCAGACATTGTTTTCCAGAGCGCCACTGATTTTGTCTAACTCTTTTTGCTGGCGGGATAACCAGTTCCAGCTTTCCAACTGAGGCCTGAATTTGCGACCAGCCAGATAAGACAAAGAATCACCTACTAAACCTGCGGCGGCAGCCACCATGCAGGCAGTCCAGAAGCCCATTTGCTCAGCGCCAATCAATACACCAAAGCTAAACATTAAGGCAGTACCAGGTACTAACAGACCCAATACCGCTAGAGACTCTGCAAAAGTCAGCATAAATAAAATCAGTAAGGCATAAGCCTGATACTCAGTTAGCAGGTTCTGTAACCATTGTTCCATCTTTTACTCACGTTAATTGAATAAGCTGCTGTTAGGGCAGTATCGGGGCTGTGACGGGCTTATTCAAGCAGCCCTATTGCCAGAGTCACAAAGAAGTCTGATAAATCAGTTGGTTTATTGAAATGTTATATTGTATCATTTTGATTCTAACTTTAGCGTTTCAGCCATTATCTCAGCAGTGACCGGACTAATACATCATGCCAACCTTTGATTTAAAACCTTCTGTTCTTATACTCACTCTTGGTTTTATTACAGCTGTCCCAGCAGCGCAAGCAGAATCAGCACAAGATATTGAGCGTATTGAAGTGCTCTATCGCCAGGCTTATCGCGGTGATATCCCCGCTCAGTCTTTACCCCAGTCCATTACAGTAATTGATAAAAGCCTGTTTAAAGACAATGCATTAACTCGTTTTCAGGATGCCCTGGATTTTTCAGTCAGCATTTCACGGCAGAATAACGGCGGTGGTTTGTGGGATAGCTTCTCGCTGCGTGGTTTTCCCGGTAATGAAAATATGCCGTCTGGTTATTTAATTAATGGTTTTAACGGCGGCCGTGGCTTTAGTGGCCACAGGGATTTATCTAATGTTGAGTATGTAGAGATTTTAAAAGGCCCAGGTTCAGCACTTTATGGTCGCTCTGAGCCTGGCGGCACTATCAATGTAGTGACCCGCAAACCACAAAAAGAGCAGGAAGGTTACCTGCAACTCTCTACAGGCCGTTTTGAACAGCACAGAGTAGAAGCCGACTACACCAATGGCGTCAGTGACAATGTGGCGGTACGGATCAATGGCGCATTACAGGATTACGGCAGTTTCCGTGATCATGTCACCAGCAAAAAACAGGTATTTACTCCGTCAGTCCGCATCGATCTGGATGATAAATCTGCGTTGCTATACGAATTTGAATACCTGAAACAAGAGCAGTTATTTGACCGCGGTATAGTGGTACTAAATGGTGATTTTAATACTGTGCCACGTTCACGTTATTTAGGTGAACCTGGTGATGGCCCTACTGAAATTGAAGCCACTGGCCATCAGTTATCTTATGAAACCAGTCTGAGCAACGACTGGTCATTTTTAGCGGGTTTAGGTTATCGCGACTCCTCATTAAACGGCTTTTCGTCTGATGCGGAGTTAGCCAAAGCCCGTCAGTCTATCTTTGATGATGGTAAAACCCTGACCCGTCAGCGCCGTTACCGTGATTATCAGTCTGAAGATACATCAGTGCGGTTTGAGCTGAGTGGTCATCTGAATACTGCCGGTATTGTGCATCACGTTCTTATGGGGGCTGACGCGTATGACTATGATTTATATACCTTGTTGTCACGTTACCGTGGTCCAAAAGGCACTTACGCTTTAGATATCTTTAACCCGGTTTATGGCGGCACTGCGACGGCACCTGCACCTTTGTATGAAAACCAGGAATCGCAAAAAGCCTGGGGGGTCTATGTCCAGGATCAAATGGATTTAACTCAGCACTGGAAGTTGTTACTTGGGCTGCGTTTTGATGATTATCAGCAAGACATTCAAGAGCTGTTAAAAGCCACCCGCTCGGACAAAACTGGCACTCAAATCAGTCCACGTATTGGTTTAGTCTTTGAAGTAAACCCAGAGTTAAGTTTCTACAGCAGCTACTCTGAAGGTTTCCTGCCGTTAAGTGGCACTGATTACGCAGGTAACCCTTTTGAGCCAGAGTTAAGTGACTCTTACGAGGTGGGTACCAAATTTGTCGCTGCAGGTGTTACAGGCACGCTGGCTTTCTTTGATGCGAAAAAATCTAATATTCTGACTTCAGATCCAGTCAATATAGGTTTTGCAGCTACCTTAGGTGAAGCGACCAGTCGTGGTATTGAACTGGACTTGCAAGGTCAGCTGACAGAGCAGTTATCGGCTCAATTGTCCTATGCCTTTTTGGATACTCAAACCGCGACCGATATGATTAACATCGATTGGGCTGTGAATGTGCCGGCAGGCAGTCGTCTGGTGAATGTGCCCAAACATAATGCCAGCCTGATGCTGACCCAGTTAGTCTCTGTAGGTTCTGTTGAAAGCCGTTTAGGTGTCAGAGTCAATCATGTAGCTAAACGCCTGGGCGACTCAGTCGACAGTAGCTATATGCTGCCGTCCCATACTTTAGTTGGCCTGTCCTGGGCTGCTGATTTGGACCAGAACTGGAAAGCTCAGCTGAATATCGACAACCTGTTTGATAAGTTTTATATCCATAACTCCTATTCGGCGCTCTGGACTGTGCCGGGTGAGCCGCGCAGCTACCGCATAAGCCTGACCTATGCTTTTTAATTCTGAGGGTTGGGAAATGATTGTCCGTAGTCGTATCCAAAGCATCGACATGATTCGGGGTCTGGTGATGTTGATTATGTTGCTGGACCATGTGCGGGAGCGGTTTTTTTATCATCTGCAGGTGTCGG
>NZ_JAIWOI010000194.1 GCF_020217005.1 Rheinheimera sp.
ATCCTATGGATCTCGACATCACCTCTGCAAGCCTGTTTTTTAGCCGTTTTGCCGCACATTTATGTGCGCCGGTTTTTGTGTTTTTAACTGGTTTGTCGGCCTGGCTTTATGCCAATCCGGTGAATGGTCCTGCGCGTTCGGCCCGAAGTTTCCTTATCAAGCGTGGTTTGTTTTTAATAGCGTTGGAATGGATAGTCTTACCTCTGTCGTGGATGGGGTCTTACGATACCATTTGGTTACAGGTGATTTGGGCTATTGGTGTGAGTATGGTGGTGTTAGCGCTGGTCAGTCAGTGGCCAAAAGCTGTGTTGGCTGTACTGGGTTTTGGCATCGTCTTTGGCCACAACCTGCTGACGCCTATCCACTTCCAACCAGATGAGTGGGGCTATACGCTCTGGACTATTTTGCATGACCGTAATTATCTGATAAGTAGTGGTGCTATTAAAATCAAAGCCAGTTATCCGGTATTACCCTGGATAGGGGTGATTATTCTCGGTTACCTGGCTGGGCCTTTATACAGCAAAGGGATGTCAGCAGAACATCGTGGTGCTTTATTGCTGCAGTTGGGAGCGAGTAGTTTAGTCCTGTTTGTACTGTTGCGCGGTTTTAATATCTACGGTGAAACTTCAGACTGGCAGCTGTATCCGGATTTAGTCACTACACTAATGTCGATACTGAATCTGACCAAGTATCCGCCTTCGTTAAATTTCCTGCTGGTGACATTAGGCCTGATGTTTTTGCTGCTGCTGGTGCTGGAGAAGCAACAGGCTAAGTGGACTCAAGTTCTGGTGAACTTTGGTTCAGCACCTATGTTCTTCTACATACTGCATTTGTATGTGTTACTGGCGCTGCATTGGGTGTTACTCACTTTGTTTGGCGCTAATCAGGGCGACAGGTTTGGTATGGAGCATATGGGCTGGATCTGGCTGACGAGCCTGCTGTTAGCTGTGGCATTGTATTACCCGACCAAGCAATTCTCTTTATACAAAAAACGCAGCCAGCAAGCCTGGATACGTTATTTCTAGGCCTTTGTGTGCAGTGTCAGAGCGCAGTTACTGCGCTCTGATCTGAGTCTGTTGCAGCAGTGTGCCACTGCTGCATTTCATATAAACGCGACTCACAACGGGCAAAAGCAAACTCCAGCTGTTTCGCCTGATACAAGTCTGAAATAGCCACTGCAGAGCTCAGCAGTAACAAACAGCCTCTGTCATAACATTCGTCCACTAGTGCTATAAAACGCCGCGCTTCATTGTCCAGTTTGCTGATATAGATATCCTGATGTTCGCGCTGATAACTATCTTCCACACCATGCAAAATAGCTGTATCCGATACAGCGCTAAATTGCGGTATATTCAGCACTGCTATGGCCTGGTAGCGGCTGGCTAACTGCATGTAATCCAGCTGACTACGTGGCCCGGAGCAGAGCGCCATAAAATCAAACCCTATAATCCTTGTGTTACTCCACAACGCCTCAAAGCTGCGGCCCAAGAGTGCAAAGTCTGGCAAAGGTTGTACTGCACCAAAGAGCTGCTCAGCCAGCTGTTTCAGTTCGGTTTCTCTGGCATCCTGCAGGTAATACCGCATAGGACTTTGTTTTAAGCGCCTGTAATCTATGCCGTTATCTAAAGCTAACACCCTGCAGTGCTGATGCAATAAATCGATAGTGGGTAAAAAGCGCTGACGTTGCAGACCGTTTTTATACAGCTCTTCAGGTACAGCATTGGACGTAGTCACCAGCACGACACCAGACTGAAACAAATAACGCCATAAGGTGCCAAGCAACATGGCATCCCCTATGTCGTTGACAAAAAACTCGTCAAAACACAGTACTTTGTATTTCAGCGCCCAGGCTCTGGCTATCTGCAATAAAGGGTCGGCTTCACCTTGATGCTGCTTTAATTCCTGATGCACCCTGGCCATAAAGTGGTGAAAATGCAGCCGGATTTTGCTATCGACAGTCAACTGCTGATAAAACAAATCCATCAGCATGGTTTTGCCCCGACCTACGGGACCATTGATATACAAGCCTAAAGTGGGCATGTCGGAACAGAGCAGATCTGCTATCTGTTGTAAGGCCAATACGGCCTGATACTGAGGCTCGTCATACAACAACAGGCCCTGTTGGACCTGTTGCTGATAAAGCGAGGTTAAAGAGTCCGAACTCAATCTGTGGGCCCCGCCGGCACATAACGTTTAAGCCAGGAGTTGAATTCGTTAAACCAGAAAATGGAGTTGTTCGGTTTTAAAATCCAGTGGTTTTCATTCGGGAAATACACCAAACGTGCATCTAAGCCTTTGCCTTTGTAGACACCATAAATTTCCAGCCCCTGAGTCACTGGCACCCTGTAGTCCTGCTCACCGTGCATAATCAACATAGGAGTGACGAACTTATCGGCAAACATAGCAGGACTCCACTGCAGCATCACTTCCAGACCACTCCATGGCGCGCCACCATAAGCGTGCACTCTGTGTGAGGTACCATCTGAGGCAAACTGGGCCATCAGATTGTATACGCCTGCGTGATTAATCAGCGCTTTATATCTGTCGGTATGGCCTGCAATCCAGCTGACCAGATAGCCACCGTAACTGCCGCCCGCTGCGGCCAACCTGTTGGCATCAATAAAACCCCTGGACAGCATGTAATCCACAGCGGCTTCACTGTCTAAAAAAGGTTTTACCGGGTGTTCGCCATGAATAGATTCGGCAAAAGCCTGACCAAAACTGGTTGAGCCATGGAAGTTGGGCTGTATCACCACATAACCTGCAGCGGCAAAAACCTGTGAGTTCCAGCGGTAACTAAAACTATCGCCTGAATAGCTATGAGGGCCACCGTGCAACACGTTCAGCAGAGGCCATTTTTTGCTTGGATCAAAATGTGGTGGATAGGTGATATAAGCCTGCACAAGTTTGCCGTCTGCTCCGGCAAAACTAACATCTTCGGTTTTGCCCCAGCTGATACTTTGCTGTAACTCCTGATTTAACCGGCTTAATTGTTTTAAAGTGCGGCCTTTATTATCCAGACTATAAATTTCCGGCATCTGATCCATGCTGTGCTGCACCAGATAAATCTGCTGCTGTTGGCCAATTTGTACCTGACTTATATCAGCCTGACGCAAAATTTGTTTCACCTGGCCGCCAGCCAGAGGCATGCTGTACAAAGCAGATTTCGCCTTATCTGCGGCCTGAAAATACAAAGTACCGTTGTTGCCAAATTCCCAGTCATCGACAGATAAGTCCCAATCCTGAGTCAGATTGGTCTTTTGTTGCGGTTTAAAATCAAAGCGGATCAACTGGTTATTGTCAGAGCTAAAGAAAGTACTGCGTTGTGCGCCATAAACCAGACTTTTGCCATCAGGACTGAATTTTGGATTGTTGTCACTTGCAGGGTTGTCTGCGGTGATATTGACAAACTGGCCTGAACCATCAGTTTTAATCAGCAAAATATCGTGATTGATCTGGTCATAAGGTGGGGCACTGGTGACGGCACTGACCGCAATCTGACGGCCATCCACAGAGATATCAAATTCAGCATCCCCATTTAAGCTAAACCAACGATCCCAACCCGGAGTTAAGTCAGCAATTTCGCCAGTGCGCACATTGATACTGAATAAATGCGGGTAACTGTCGTCTGTCAGCCACTGATCCCAGTACCTGTACACTCTGTTTTCAGTGACACGGGCTGTGACTTTATTGTTTTTTTTCTGCTTTAACTGCTCAGCTAAAGCAGCAAAGTCGCCATTAAAACCTTTAGGCACATTGGCCAGAAACAAAATACGTTGGCCGTCCGGAAACCATTTCGGTTGCTGCACAGCAACAGGTAACTTAGTTAAAGCTTTGGCTTCACCACCTGTTAAAGGCAATAAAAACAATTGATTATGCTCGTTACCTCGTTTGGATAAAAACACCAGCTGACGACCATCAGGGCTCCAGGCAGGGGAGCTGTCTGAATCCGGATGCTGAGTTAAAGCTGTCAGTTGCTGGGTGCGTAAATCCAAAATATGAATATCCGCATTGCCTCTATCGGCCGTCAGATCATAACGGGTGACAGTCAAAGCTAACTGCTGACCATTAGGGGATAAGGTCATGGCGCCGGGACGTGCTACTTGCCACAAGTGCTCTGCAGTTAAAGGTTGTTGGGCCGCCTGAAGGGTCCCAGAGGCTACAATCATCATCAGGGCTGAAAAACTAAATTTCATACAGACTCGTCTTTGTTCAGTCAAAGCAATAAGTGGACGCTAGCATAGGACAGTAGCGTGATAAATAAAACCCTGATGAATGATGGAAAATTCAGGATCAACCTCAAGTCAGGGTTCGCTCTCAGTGAATTGACTGCGTCAGATGCTGAGTAGCAAACTATACTTAAAAGGTTGGAGGAGAGTCCTGGAGGTTTTTTATGATCAGCCCGGAATTTTGGCAAACTTTTGTCCAGTTACTGAGTTTTAACGGCTATGTCCTGCCGGAGGAGTTGCACCATTATCACTCCGCCACACGGGCCACAGAGAAGGCTCAGCGCAGTTAGGTTCGCCTTAATTGATCTATTAGGGGGTTGCAGTCAACTGTTCGGAGATCTGTGTCAGATACAAACTAATCTGTAGTTTGTCTGCTGTATTTTGTTGTTGCAGTTTTACCCCCGACAGCTTCGCCAGATACTGACTGAAAACCCAAAAAGGTTCAGCATGGTAAGCCTCTGTTGTCACAGTTTTTTGCCAGGGGAACCACAAAATCCAGTTCAGCTGTAATTGAACTCCTTGTTGTTCCGCGCTGATGGCTAGTTCAGGCGTGCGGCTAAGACTGTGGTTGAGTAAGTAGCAACTTAAGGCACAGCAAAGCAATTCCAGTAATTGAGGTGGCAATGAACAGGCCAACAGAGGGGATACAGTGGAAGAGATCCGTGGTGACGCTTTTAACAATAAGGATGCCTGGTAAGCTCCCCTTTCGGCCAGGTCAACCACTTTGCTGTTTTTCTTAGGTTGAGCCTGTACTCCCGTCAGTTTTTCCAGCATGCCTGATAGTACAGCCCAGCAGGAACTTTGCTGTTTAAGTTGCTGCAGGCTTGGTTTGAGTAAAGGTAAGGTCAGCTTGTGTTCTGGTTGCTGCAATCTGCTGTGCATCAATTGTAACTGCTGCTGGCTCTGCTGCATTTGATGTTGCAGCATCTTCATTAAATCAGCCAACAAATCAGAGAGCTGTGGCAAGTTATAGTGCGATTGCTGCAACGACAACATCAGTTGGTGATTGTAGTTTTTCTCTTCCTGTAATTGCTGCTGCAATTCAACATTCTGATCAAACAAGGCCAAATCACCTTCGATGGCTTCTTTGAAGAGTTGCAGCAACTGAGTGTGGTGCTCGTCCATAGGCCTGTTAAAGTAATCAAGAATGCAAATAGTGCCAAACAAATGGCCATCAGGCCAATAAAGTGGGTAACCGTGGTAAAACACCAAACCTAATGCTGCTGTCGGGTTGTCATGCATTTCGGGTAATTGCCTTGCATCAGCGACGTGCAATGGCTTTTGCGTTCGCAGCACATTAGCGCAATAGGAATTCAATTGCAGTGGCATGGTCTGACTGGCAAAAAACGGATGCTTACCGTTGCTGTTTGTCACCTGTAACACCAGCTGGCTGCCGTCCATTCTATTGATCAGCGCACAAGGGACGTCAGCCTGACGGGCCAACAAATCCACCATGAGTTGCCAGTGACTGACAAAATGATCCAGTGTAAGCACCTGTCCTGTTTGTGCAGGTGAATCCGTTGTCTGCATGAAGATAACTCTGCTATCTGCTTGTTCTGTCAGTATAAAGGCAATATTAGATTTTTGTCAGATGAAAATTGTTAACGCAATCATGAGGGTGGCATTCATAAGGCTGAGTGTGGACCAAATTATTTTTGTTGACCTGTTGCATTATTAGATTACAGCTGTAATAGTTTATGTATTACAGTTGTAATCGAAAGGGCTTATATGAAAGATATTAGTCAGGCAGAACTGGAAGTACTCAAAGTGCTGTGGCAACAGTCGCCTGTCAGCGCCAATCAGGTGGTTGATGCGTTAGCTGATGCCAGCCAATGGCATGAAAAGACGGTTAAGACGTTACTGAACCGTCTGGTGGCAAAGGGGGCTATATCTTATGAAAAAGATGGCAGGGCATATTTATACAGTCCGGTGTTGCAGCAGGCGGACTACCAGATGAAAGAAAGTCAAAGCTTCATTCAGCGAGTGTTTTCAGGCCGTATTGCGCCTTTAGTGGCAGGGTTTGCGCAGCAAGACAAACTGGCAGAACAGGATATTGCCGAGCTAAAACAGCTCATAGCCCGCTGGGAGCAGGAGAATAAAAATGATTAGTCTGCTGCTGGAATTGCTGCTGCCATTATCGCTGGTACTGCTGCTCTTGTTAGTGTCGCGACCTTATGTACTCAGATGGCTGGGAGCCCGCACCTTATATGCCTTGTGGAGTCTGGTGCCTTTATTGCTGATGTGTTTTGTATTGCCTTTGCAACTGAGTAGCAGCGCCTCCGCTGCGATGCAAGTGTATCAGGTGAGCTTGCTGCAGGCAGAACAGCACGTCAGCCGCGACTCGGTGCTGTTATGGTTTTGGTTGGCCGGTCTGTGTTTCTTTGCGGCTCTGCTGCTGCGCAGCCAGTTACTCCTGAACAAAGCAAAGGCGGCCGCTAAACGAGTGAAACTCCAATCAGCGTCTTTGTGTTCTATCTTACCTTGTCTGTTAAGCGATAAGGCACAGGGGCCTTATATCAGTGGCTTGGTAAGGCCGGAAATTATGTTGCCGGTGGATTTTTTCCAGCGTTTCTCACCGACTCAGCAACAGCTGATCATCCAACATGAACTCACACACTGGCGCCGTGGCGATTTGCTCTGCAACTTGCTGGCGCTGCTGTTGTTGATGTTGTTCTGGTTTAACCCTTTGTGCTGGCTGGCCTATAGCGCCTATCGCCAGGATCAGGAATTAGCTTGTGACGCTCTGGTGTTAGCCGGTGCAGCCACAGCAGACAAAATTGCTTACGGTAAAGCGTTACTAAGCAACTCAGAGCCAACGCCAACGAGCTGGCAGGGGCTGACGACTCACTATGGAGACAGAAAACAGATGAAACAACGTTTATTGCAATTACAAACTGAACAGGGATTTAGTAAAACCACCTTCATTGCTGCTGTAGCGCTGGTGCTGGTTGCCGGACTTTGGTTACAGCAGCCAGTTCAGGCTGCTGCGTCAAAGGTGAAACAGGAACCAGCGCCAGTGACGCGGGTTGAGCCTAAGTATCCAATACAGGCGGCAGAACAAAAAATTGAAGGTTATGTGCAGGCAAAGTTTGATGTGTCGGCACAGGGCAAAGTCAGTAATGTCCGCATTGTACGTTCAGTTCCCACAGCCATTTTTGACAAGGTCAGTATCGCAGCGCTGGAGCAATGGCAGTACGCGGCGACAGGCCAGGACCACAAAGATATGTTAGTGCAGCTGGACTTTGAGATGGATCAGCCGGAAACCAAGATGGAAAAAGTGGCAGTGAAACACTAATTAAGCAGGCTATACAGTCTGAACAGCAAAGGGGCTATAGGCTCTTTTGCTGTTTGGATTGAGGTTTAAAACTCAGCTAAATAAATACACGTGCTGAAAAAACGTTTTAAATCAGAGTGATATTAAGTCTCGACCTGAAATAATTGAGGTTATCTCTGCTTTTTTTCTGGCCTTTCATTTGTTAGCCTGCATCGTGGCTGAGCTCATCATTTTTGAAACTCTTGCATCCGTTTAGGTTTCCTGACATCGTTGTCAAGATACTGTAATAACTTTCAGCTAAGGTTTGATCCTGAATGAAAGTATGGGGGCTTTATGTCTATAGTAGAAAAGCCAGAGCAAGATCTGCATCAGGCCTTAGAAAACGCTGCGCCTTTAGCCCGTTATCTGGAGCGAAACGCCAGTAGTGCTGATGCTGCCGATATTTTTCAGGAATCTATTGTCCGTGTGCTGGAGCAAGCAAAGCAGCGTCCTATTCTGAATCCTCTGGCTTATGCTTTTACTGTGGCCCGTCATATGTTAATGCGATTAAAACCTTTCCAGGCTGAAGAAGCGGATGAAGTGGTTTGTCAAAGCGCTAACCCGGAAGAAATGGCTAGCATGCAGCAGACTGTTCATCGGTTTAGTCAGGCTTTAGCCGCAATGCCCAGCTTAAGACGGCAAGTTTTTGTGTTATTCCGGATGGAAGGTAAAAGCCGCAGCGATATTGCTGCATTGCTGCAAATCAGCGAGGATGCAGTATCTAAACATGTCAGCAGGGCCTTGGCCGATATTCAGCGCTCGCTTGATCAGCGGCGCGGTTTATAAATGCTGTCTTACACAGTCAGGTTTTGTGGGTTCTATTTTGAGTGAACAAGAAAAGTTGAATAGCAATGAGCAGGCGGAGCAAGAGCTTTATCTGCAAGCTGCCAGCTGGGTGGAGAAACTCGCTAGTGGCGAGTTGGACAGTCTGAGTAAAAGACGATTTAGCCATTGGCTGGAAGCCGATCCACGGCATGCTGAGTTACTGCGAGCTATGGTCGACACCTGGCAAGATCCGGCTTTAACCAAAGCCTTGTCTGCTTATCAGCCTTCACCCTTCAAAGGCTGGCAGTTATCCTGTTCAAACTGGCCTAAGTTGCAGTGGGCTGGCGCTGCAATGGCAGTCAGTTCCATCCTGATGACTTTGCTTTATCTGGGGGACAGCGATTTGTTTTCCAGTCCAGTTCCTTACGAGTTAAACACAGCCCAGGCCAATAGCATGCAACAAGGTCTTGCTGATGGCACTGTGCTTGATATTGCGCCACACAGTCAGCTTACTGTGTTCTTTACCCCGGACAAGCGTCAGGTGCTACAAGGTGAAGGTGCGGCTTATTTTGCTGTAGCCAAAGACAAAAAACGGCCTTTTGAAGTGCGGCTGGACCAAGCAAGGGTCGTTGCAGTGGGCACCGAGTTTAATATTGACCGCGACCCTGAACTGATTGATATCACTGTATATGAAGGTGCTGTGCAGGTGCAGGCCACTGCTGCCGGTCCTACTGTCTTGCTAAAAAGCGGTGAGCGAATTCGTATTCAGCAGAATATATTGTCCGAAGTGCAAAAAGTGGATTTACAGCAGTTAGTGGATTGGCGTTCAGGTTGGATTGAAATTGAAAATGAGACTCTGGCCTATTTGCTGCACCGACTGAACCGCTCCGCGCCGGTGCAACTCAGTGCCAGTGCTGAGCTTGCAAATTTGCGGGTAGCAGGCCGTTTTGAACTGGCTAATACCCAGCAAAGTTTATCTGCTCTGAGCGAGGCTTATGGCCTGAGCTTGCAGCAAACCAGCAGCGGTTTCAGGTTAAGCCGCGCAACCGATCAGTTGCAGTAAGAATGGAGACGGGTTGTGTGGTTACGACCTGAACTCTGTTTGTTTTTGCTGCTGTCAGTTCCCGCTTGGGCGACGAATGTACAAGTTAAGCAAAAGTACTCTTTTCCTGCCCAGCCTTTATCCTCGGCTTTGTTGCAATTTGCCCGCACTATTAACCAGCCTTTAGTGTATAACCCGGCGTTGCTGGAAGGGCTTCAGGCTCCGGCTCTGGAGGGGGAATTCGAAGCAGCTGAGGTACTTGCGCAGTTGCTAGCGCAGCAACCTCTGGAGGCTATTCCACGTGACCAGGGTTGGCTGATTAAAGCCAAAGTCGTAGTGGATAACTCCGATGTAGCTACCGGAATTACAGCCGGAACCAATCAAAAACCTGCGGCAGTTATCGAAGTCATCGCTATACGTTCAGGCAGAGCTGAAACACAAAATACTATGGCTAAGGCCTTGTTATCTGGGGCGAAAACCCTGAAGCGAGAAGCCATGATAGTACAGGACTCCCTTGTCGCGGATGAGATTACCGACTTTCCGGCGCTAAACTTAGCGAACTCCTTATTACGCCTGCCTGGTATTACCATTAGCAGAGAGTGGGGCGAAGGCAGGCAGATTTCTTTGCGGGGTCTGGGACCTGATTTCACC
>NZ_JAIWOI010000195.1 GCF_020217005.1 Rheinheimera sp.
CGGGTGCAAGTGAATGGGATGGAGGTGTTAGGCACTTCGTCGTCGCCTATGGATGCGCGTGGTGCTTTGTCCAGAACCAGAGCATTCGACTTTAATATCTTTGCTTCTGAGCTGTTTAACCAGATTGATCTGAAAAAATCTTATTCTGCCGATCAGGAAGAAGGGGGTATAGCGGGCACTGTGAATTTACATACCGCCAAACCTTTTGATTACGACGGACCAAAAGCCAGTATTTCGGCTCAGTTGGGCACAAACAGCAACACCAACAGCTCTGATCCACGCTTCTCCGCTGTGTTCTCTGAGCTCTGGTCAGATATTGGCGCCTTATTTTCTGTGACTCACAGTATCAGGTCTACCAATGAATATGGCAGCAATACCACACGCTGGCGGCGCGAAACTGGTAAAAAGGCGGCGGATAGCAGTAATACTGAACTGCAAAACCTGTTGGATTCAGGCGAGTTGTGGTTTCCGCGCGGTCAGCGTTTTTCTGTCTGGGACAATGAACAACATCGTTTGGGTATCACAGCAGCATTGCAATACAAACCCAGTCAGGATTTTAGTCTGGTGCTGGACTGGATGCGGGGCAAACTACAAAACCAGTTGGCAGAACATCATATGGCGGTCAAAGACAATGATCTGGTGAATGAGCTGATCTGGCGTCCAAGTGCCAAAGGTGACAAAGAAGTCGTCTATGCCAGCTATAAAAATGCCAGCTGGCGCAACGAAAGCCGTGAGGATTACAACGAGTCAGTGTTTGAGCAAATCAGTTTGGCAGCCGACTGGGAAGTCACAGCTCAGCTGCAGATCAGCGCTTTGCTGGGCCAGAGTTCATCTGACTATAGCCAGCCACTGTTACAAAAGCTCAATATTGAAGCGAAGAGAAAAGCCAGCATCATCACTGACTTCAGGCAAGATGCATTTTATGGCCGCAGTGATTCGTTTGATTTTGACGTCAGCGGACTGCAGGGTTATACAGTGAAAGATCTGTTTTTCCAGTCCAACTTTATCTATTCAGCTTTTGATACTGCCAAGCTGGATTTTGATTATCAGCTGAACCATCACGACAGACTGCAGTTTGGTATCCACCATAAAAAATTCAGTAATTCAGGCTTTGAACGTGAGGCAGGTGACTTTCCATATAGCAGTGCCACACCCAGACATCAGGGCCTGACTAGCCTGAGTCCGGATCAGGTTCTGGTCTACCAGGGCCATCCGGACCAACATTGGCTGGAAGGTTCTCTGGCTGAGGTGCAAAATTATTATGGCCTGAGTGATTTTGCCCTGACCGATGCCCATACCTTATCAAACACTGTCTACGATTTGGCTGAGCAGACCAGGGCACTTTATCTGTTGTATCAGCAGTATGCAGAGTTTGCGGGTTCATCACTGCGTTCGCGTTTTGGCTTACGGTTTTTTGACACAGAAGTCAGCTCACAAGGGCTTGCCGATAGTCAGCATCTGAGTCTTCAGCGCAACTATTCGGCCTATCTGCCCAGTCTGGAGTTGGCCTATGAACCGCAGCAGGATCTGATCTGGCGCGCTGGCATGAGTAAAAATATCACCCGCCCATCTTTAGACGCTATGGCCTTTTCGGTGTATGTCAGTAAAACCTCTTTGGGGGAAACCGATCTTGGCCAAATTTCCAGAGGCAATCCACAGCTACAACCTTACGAGTCCAACAACTTTGATCTGGCGTTGGAATGGTATTTTCATGACAGAGGTTTGGCTTCTGTTTCGCTGTTTTATAAAGACATCAACAACTTTATTCTGACTAACACCCAACAGCGGCGTTACAGTGAGCTTGGCCTGCCCGCAGAGCTTTTACCTGAAGGCAAAACTGTAGATGATATGTTTATTTTATCTTCCCCACAAAACTCGGGCTCGTCCTGCATTCAGGGGGTTGAACTGGCGTTGCAACGTGATTTGGATTTTCTGCCAACGCCTTTTGATCAGTCAGGCCTGGTCGCCAACTACACCTGGGCTGATGGCGACACTTTGTACCAGAATGTAGAAAATTCTGGCCAAAGCCAGCGTAAAACTCTGCCGGGCTTATCCAGGCAAAGTTACAACCTGACACTCTATTACGAAACCCCGGATTGGGGTGCCCGGGTTGCAGCAGCTTACAGAAGCCGCTACATCACAAGTGTGGAAAGTGGTTCTATGGATGATGATGAGCGGGGTTATCACGCCAGCACTAACCTGGATTTTTCGGCTTATTACCGGCTAAACGCCCATATAAAACTGAACTTTGACGCTTTAAATCTGACCGACCAGCGTTATGAGTTATACAGCGATTCCAGTGACAGAGCTTACAACAGCACCTACAGTGGCCGTACTTATATGCTTGGGATTACAGCGGAGTTTTGATGGGGAACTATTGCATTTTTCTTAGGCTAAATACGACTACTTAGGTTGCCCTCACTGCGAAAATGTGGGGGCAGGGTTTATCCCTGCCCGTCTCGCGTCCAAACGACAGTCTGGGCGAGTTGTATGCTTTTAACGATAAAAAGCTTCTACTTTGCCTTTTAACGTCATCAGTAACGGCTGACCACGACGGTCCAGCGCTTTGGCAGCCGCCACTTTCACCCAACCTTCGCTGATGCAGTACTCTTCCACATCAAAACGTTCTTTGCCGTTCAGGCGAATACCTACGTCATATTCAAAAATAGCGGCGACATAATGTGGGCTGCGTGGGTTGATGCAAAGACGATCCGGTAAATCCGGACGTGCTGCTGTGTCTTGAGTGCTGGTTTCTGTCATGGCTTCGGCCTGTAATGAAAAATCGTGCGCCATTGTAGGCAAAGCCGGCATTGGGCTCAAGAGTGGCGGTTACAAACTAACAAAAACAAAGGAAAACAGAGATAAAGGTTGCTGCAGGTTTTACTGCTTAACTTTGACCAAAACCACTATGCACCCTAAGATAGCCCTCATTAAACTTAATGGATCGGGTCTACTATGAAAATTGCTTTAATCATCCTCGTGCTTGCTTGTGTAGCTTATTACTTCTACAACAACGCCAATAACCAAAAAGCTGCAGCGCTGAATCTGGAAAAAGGCAGCGCATTTTTAGCAGAAAACAGTAAAAAAGACGGCGTTAAAAGTACAGCTTCAGGTCTGCAATATGAAGTGTTACAAAGTGGCAGCGGCGACAGCCATCCAAGCGCCAGTAGTACAGTGCGGGTGCATTACCACGGCACCTTAATCGACGGCACAGTATTCGATTCGTCAGTTGAGCGCGGCGAAACTATTTCCTTCCCTTTAAACCGCGTGATTCCGGGCTGGACCGAAGGCGTACAGTTAATGAAAGTGGGCGATAAATTCCGCTTTTATATCCCTTCTAATCTGGGTTATGGCAACCGCAGCGCTGGCAAAATCCCGGCAGGTTCAACCCTGATTTTTGATGTGGAGTTGTTTGAGATTCAATAACTGTGTAGAGCGGGCATGATGTCCGCTTTCTAAAGCTCAAGGTGGAGGCTCAGTTTCGGTTTAAGCTAACTTTACCCCCATCGTAAAAAAACTTTCATAAACTTTTTTGTCCATAAATCACTGTTTGTTGCTCTTTAGGAGGACTGCTGCGCTTTTAGGCCTGGCAGAACTACTGAATCAGCTCAACTAAACAGGAATAATGGATTAATTATGAAGACGAATCTTCGCAAGAGTCATCTGGCTTTGGCCGTGCTGGCTGCACTGCCGGCTTTAATCGCCCCTATCGCCTTAGCTCAATCTAATGCAGAAGCTAAAGCCGCAGAAACAGAAGTGATTGAAGTCAAAGGCTTTCGCAGCTCTATTATCAAAGCCAAAGATCTGAAACGGGAAGCTATGATCGCTCAGGACTCGATAGTGGCCGAAGATATTGCCGATTTTCCTGACCTGAACCTGGCCGACTCCTTACAGCGTGTGCCTGGTGTCACTATTACCCGCGAAGGTGGCGAAGGCCGGCAGATTTCTTTGCGTGGTTTAGGCCCTGATTTTACCCGGGTGCAGGTCAACGGCATGGAAGCTTTAGGGACTTCGTCTTCGCCTATGGATGCGCGTGGTGGTGTGTCCCGTACCAGAGCTTTTGACTTTAATATTTTTGCTTCTGAACTCTTTAACCAGATTGATGTGAAAAAATCTTTTTCTGCTGATCAGGAAGAAGGTGGCATAGCTGGTACTGTCAATTTACGTACCGCCAAACCTTTTGATTACGACGGTGCTCAGGCGGCCATTTCTGCTCAGGCAGGAACCAACAGCAACACAGACAGCACCGACCCTCGTGTTGCTGCTTTATTGTCGAATACCTGGTCAGATTTCGGCGCTTTAGTGTCTGTGGCTTACAGCGACAGAGCCACCAACGAATACGGCACCAACACGACGCGCTGGCGTCGTGAAGGTGGTAAAAAAGCGGCCGATGCCAGCGACACTGAACTGCAGGCACTACTGAACTCAGGTGAGCTGTGGTTCCCGCGTGGCCACCGTTATTCAGTCTGGGAAAATGAGCAAAACCGTTTAGGTATTACGGCTGCTTTGCAGTACAAACCCAGCTCAGACTTCAGCCTGGTGCTGGACCTGATGCACGGCAAACTGGAGAACGAATTGTCTGAGCATCATATGGCGGTGAAGGACAACTCGACTGTTAACAGCCTGGTGTGGCGCGACAATAACGGCAGCAAAGAAGTGGTGTATGCCGATTATAAAAACGCCACCTGGCGTAATGAAAACCGTCAGGATCACAATGAGTCGGTGTTAGATCAGATCAGCTTAACTGCAGACTGGACTTTGACTGACGATTTAAAAATGAGTGCTCTGATAGGCCATAGCTCTTCTGATTACGAGCAGCCGCGTGTGAACAAGCTGAATATCGAAGCCAGTAAAAAAGTGAATATTATTACTGATTTTACCCAGGACGCTTTTTACGGTCACAGCTATTCACCCAGCTTTGATGTCACCACTTTGGCTGGTTACACAGTTAAAGATTTGTACTTTCAGTCCAACTTTATCTACTCCGACTTTGATAATGCCAAATTGGATTTTGACTATGGTTTAACCGACAGCTCCAGTCTGAAATTTGGTGCCAACTATAAAAAGTTCACCAACACAGGTTTTGAGCGGGTGGCGCAGGATTTCCCAAGCAATAAAGCTACGCCACAAAATCAGGGGGTGAAAACCCTGACGGCTGAACAGGTTCAGGTCTTTAATGGCCATCCGGATAAAAGCTGGTTACAAGGCGATATGGCAGCGTTACAGGCATTTTATGGCCTGACCGATTTCACCTTAACGGAGGCCTACACAGTGGAAAGTTCGGCTTATGATTTAGCTGAAGAAACTCAGGCGGCTTATCTGGTCTACGATACCGAATACGATGTAGCGGGTATGCCGCTGCGCGCCAATATAGGCGTGCGTTACTTCACCACAGAGTTAACTTCTAAGGGCTTGTCCAAAGGTATTCCAACAGAGATGGTGCGTGATTATTCAGACTATTTGCCCAGCCTGAACATTGCCTACGAGTTTGCTGAAGATGTGATTTGGCGTACTGGCCTGAGTAAAAATATGACCCGTCCTTCATTAGGGGCTATGGCGTTTTCGGCCAATGTTAGCCAAACCTCGTTGGGCGAAAATGACATAGGCCAGATTTCAGTGGGTAACCCGCATTTGCAGCCTTTTGAATCGGATAACTTTGATACGGCGCTGGAATGGTATTTTGAAGATGTAGGTTTGTTGTCTGCCGCAGTGTTTTACAAAGACATTAATAACTTTATCGTCACTGAAACTCAGCAGATTGTGTACAGCGAACTGGGTTTGCCGGCTGAATTGTTACCAAAAGGAAAAACGGTAAACGACATTTTTAATGTGTCGTCACCACAAAACTCAGATTCGTCCACCATCAAAGGTTTTGAACTGGCCATGCAACGGGATCTGGATTTCCTGCCAGCACCTTTTAATAACTTAGGCGTGATCGCCAACTACACCTGGGCGGACGGCAATACCTTGTATCGTAACGTGGAAAACTCTGGTGAAGATCAGGTGAAAGCATTCCCTGGTTTATCCAAACAGAGTTACAACTTCACGCTGTATTACGAAACTGAACAATGGGGTGCCCGTGTGGCTGCGGCTTACCGCAGTGACTACATCACAGCGGTGGAAAGTGGCTCGATTGACGATGATGAGCGCGGTTACCATGCTACCACCAACGTCGATTTCTCTGCCTTTTACCGTTTAAGCGACAGCATAAAACTGAACCTGGAAGCGATCAACCTGACCAATGTACGGGATGAGTTGTACAGTGATTCCAGCGACAGAGCCTATAACACCACCTTTAGTGGCAGGACTTATATGGCCGGCGTGACAGTACAGTTCTAATTGCCGCCTTCGTACTTGAAGCTGCAGCTTCGTTGACTGCGCGCTTTCGCCCCAGTCACATAGGTTTACTATGCTCCTGGGGTCTCAAGCGCTTGTCGCCTCGCTGCAGCATCAATTACTTTGGCGACGCCTCTTTGCTTGAAGCTGTAGCTTTGTTGACTGCGTGCTTTCGCCTCGCTGCAGCGTCAATTACTTTGGCTAAGCCTGTGGGGTCAGGCCCTGGATTTTGCCTGACCCCCTCAATAAGGAGCTATTTTGATAAAGTACAGAAAGCAGCTGAGTATAGCTGGCGTGGTCATTCTGCTGGCCTCTTGTCAGCAGGTACAAACTGAGCCGATGACAGAACAAAAACCGGAACAAGGCAAAAGCTGGCTGGCCGGCGATCACCATGTGCACACGCATTACAGTGTGAAATGGGATAACTCTGTGTTTCCGCCAGCCCCTATTTTAGGTGGCGATGCTAAATATTCGATTCCGCTAAATGCGCAAATGGCGTCACATTACGGCTTAAGCTGGATGGTGATCACCGACCACGGTGGGCCAAATCGTGCCAAACTGGCGCTGGAGCAGGCGTACCCTGAACTTCTGGCTTCACGTAAAGCCTTACCGCAAATTCTGCAATTTTACGGCATGGAGTTTGATGTGCCAGGCAATAGCCCTGGCGGTCGCCATGCCAGTTTTATTATGCCGCACCGGCCAACCGAAGCTGAGCAGCTGTATCAAATCGAAAGCCGCTACAACGGCCGTCAGGGTGTACCGCCAGGACCAGAGAAAGCCGAAGATGCGTTTATGCTGCAGGCCTTAGAAGCCATGAATGCATTACCGGATAAACCTCTGTTGTTGGTGAATCACCCGGCGCGGTTAGCTACAGGTTTTCGCCAGTACAATAAAGTGACCCCAGCGCAACTGCGCGACTGGCAGGATATAGCGCCCGATGTGGTGATAGGTATGACGGGTGCTGAAGGCCATCAGGCGGCGACTTTAAATCCGGATGGCAGCACAGACCCAACCGCCATTCGTGGTGAATACCCGGATTATCCGACTATGGGTGGCTACGACCAGATGACGGCTCGTGTAGGTGGGGTGTGGGATAGTTTATTGAGTGAAGGCCGGCATTGGTGGGTGACAGGAGTGTCCGATAGTCATGGCCATTACACCGATGGCTGGGCCGATTTCTGGCCAGGCCAATACGCCAAAACTTATGTCTATGCCGATAAAAACTACGACAGCATTTTTGCCGCACTCAAAGCTGGCCAGGTTTTTGTTACGACGGGTGATTTGATAGATGCGCTTTTTGTCGAAGTGGCGGTCAAAAACTCAGATAAAACCGCCACTGCAGGTCAGACGCTCAGCATCACACCACAAGATGAGCTGGTGCTCAGAGTACGTTTTCGTGACCCTAACAGTAAAAACGGCGGTGGTTTTAACCCGGAAGTGCAGCGGGTGGACGTGATCCAGGGCCTGATCACAGGGCCGGTGAACAATCGTAACAGCGACGAAACAGCGGCCACCACAGTGACTAAACGTTTTTACTCAGCCGACTGGAGTAATAAAGACGGCTACAGCCAGTTTGAAGTGCCACTGGGCAACGTCAGCAGCAGCCAGTATCTTCGTTTACGCGGTACCAACAATAAAAATGAGTTGGAACCAGAGCCTGATGCCAAAGGGGAAAACCCATGGCACGATTTATGGTTTTACAGCAATCCGGTGTTTATTAAAGTGGCTCAGGGCTAAGCCCAATCTGGCTTAGTCTTTAGACTCCGACCAGACCGCAAACTCGTTGCCGCTGGGTTTGGTGAAGTGAAAACGGCAGCCGCCAGGGAAGTCAAAAATAGGCTTAATCACAATGCCACCCTGTTGCTGGACTTTGGCTAAAGTGGCTCTGATATCTGCGCTGTAAAACACCAATAATGCTCCGCCTGTGGCCGCGGTGGAGCTTTGTTCTGAGCGGAAAAATCCACCGTCTAAACCCTGATCAGAAAAGGCTGCGTAATCCGGGCCATAGTTGACAAAACTCCAGTCAAAAGCCGCGCTGAAAAATGCTTTGGTCGCTGTTAAATCTTTGGCGGGAAATTCGACGTAGTTTAGTTTTCCATCTTTGTGCATTGTTCATTTCCTTTATTTAAAAACCAGTACCTTCACTACCATTTAAACATGGGCAGAGGCTTGAGTGGATGCCTGACACAATGAGCGGCCGACAGCTGCACCAGCCGCCAGTGAAAACCAGCAGTGGGAAAGGCTTGATACAAGGCTCGCAGCAGAGCACGGTCCAGACCAAAATTAAGCAAACCCAGCGAAACATCTGTCCAGTCGGCTTTGCGAAAAGCCTCAGCCAGTTTATCGTCGTCACAGGTTGTGACTTTGTGATGTTCGCTGATCAATAAACTGATATCTGCCGACCAGTCCGCCAGGCCTTGTTGCTGCAGATAATGCTGAGCTAAAGCTACGGACGGGTCTATGTAGTCGAAGTTATCGCAGGCCCAAATGGCCAGATCATGAAAAGCACAGGCTATAGCAATTTTTTCCAGTGACTGATTTGAGTGGTCAGAATGCCAAAACGCCAGATTCAGTACACGGTAACAATGATGACGATAAGCGGTAAAATCCTTGCCTATGTCCTGTTCATAGTTGTGCAGCAGCAGGTCCAGCAAATCATGTTTATTGATAATATTCACTTACTTTTGTTCCTGAGGCTCAATTTCTTTTTATGCCCGGCTATCCGCCCTGGGCGGCGTGGACAAGGTAGGTTGTATGCTGTCTTTGGCCATAAAAAACAATACCACCACAAAGCCAAAAGGGACGAGATACATCATTTGCCACCAGACATTTTGTCCTGCGTCATTCAGTCTGCGTGTGCCTACAGCCAAAAATGGCAACAGAATAAGTACAGTGACAAACAGCCTTAATACCGGGCTGATAATTTCTGCAAGCGCACTAATCAGCAATACAAAAACTAAAAACCACCAGTACTGATACTTGCTGGCTGTGCCGGAAAAATCTGCGAACTGTATAAAACACTCTTTGACCACTGTAACAGGATTAGGAGAGCTCACTTGCGAAACTTCGTGTTCCAACAGCAAGCTGTTAGCCGTTACTGCAAACACAGCAGCTAAGGCCCGCACTGATTCAATAGACGCATTGCCCGTATTTTCCAGCCGCTGAATGGTACGCAGGTTCAGACCACAAGCTGCTGCCAGTTGCTCCTGTGACCATTGCTTGTCAGTTCTTAGTTTTTTTACCAGTTCTGCATTAATTTTCATGGCTTCGATACCTTGCATTGACCCATAGACGCAAAGATAACTCAAATAACGACTGCAGGTTACGGCAAAGCTACGACAACGCTACGACAGCAAGCTATTTCACTGTTGTTGGCTGCCAGAAGTTCTTATTGCCATATTCCCAGTGCCACGGTAGTCCGGTTGGACCAAGAATAAAATCGACCAAATAAGGAATAGCCCTTTCTGCACGCAAGTCATTGCCCAGTATCACCACGCAACGTTGACTGGCCTCCAGACAGACCAGCATATTGCCGGTGGAATCATTGTGACCACCTTTAAAAAAGCCTTTGCCCTGAGGGCCGTTAAATACCACAACACCAAGACCGGCATATAAATCAGGCCGTTGTTGGTCTGCCGGCACTTCGGCTTGTAAGGTGGGGAAC
>NZ_JAIWOI010000196.1 GCF_020217005.1 Rheinheimera sp.
TGGCTTAAAGTAGTGATTTTTAATTGAGGTCTGCTGAACTCTTGCCGTGCTTTTGCCGTTAATAAATCACCTTTCACCAGAGCTGCGGCCAGCTTGGCCATATCGCTGATGCTGCTATCGAGCGAACCCGCGGCTCTGACTCTGCTTCTGTCGTCGTGTGGTTCAACTTTACCTTCAATGGTCCAGCCGTCAGCAGTGCGGCCAGCAAAATCATCCCGCCAGATCATGCTGCTGTTGCTCATACCCAGTGGCTGAAACAGGCGTTTTTGCATTTCCTGCCCCACATCGAGGCCGAGGCCTTGTTCCAGCACAAACTGCAATAAAATCAGGCCGTCGCCAGAATAGGCGTAACGACTGCCTGGCTGGAAATGAAAACGTAATTTGCCGTCAGGTTCCAGAAAACCAAAGTTGGCAAAACCTGAGGCGTGATTCAGCAGCATGCGGGGAGTAATGCTGCGCCAGCGGTCATCTCCGGCTAAATCGCTCCAGCGTGCATACAGATCTTCAGTTTTGGCGTCGGCATATTCAGGCAGAGCTTTAGGCAAATACTGGCTGATAGGGGTATCCAGCTGAATAATGCCGTCTTCAGAGAGTTGCAGCAGCAAATAAGCAAAGGCACTTTTGGTCAGCGAAGCTGCATACATAATACTGTCTGAAGTTAGTGCATCGCCTTTGGCATTCCGCTTACCGTAAACTGAAACCTGGGTCACAGTCCCTGCATCAATCACCGCCAACGCCAGGCCCTGAGCTGAAGTTTCACTCATCATTTGGCGTACTGCTGCATCTATCTCTGGCTGTGATTTGACTGGCCCTGCTGCAGGTGGTGTTGTGCTTGCGCAGCCGAGCAGGGCGCTTAAGGTGAAAGCTAAGGCGGTTATTTTCATTCAGGCAATCTCCTTGTGCGGGTCTGTCAGCGTTTTTCTTCCATCAGGCCTATTAAATTACCATCGGGATCTTTCAGAAATGCGATCCACAGCTGATGGTCAGGCATTTGCGCGGCAAGCTGTGGCGCTCTTTCTCCCAAAGCGCCCTGTTCCAGGGCTGAAGCATAAAACTCTTCTATCGCCGTGGTTTGAAAATAAGGAATAGAGTTTTTGCCCACTTCGCCTGTGCCTTGAGGGGGGCTGAGCATCAGGCGGGTCGCGCCGCATTGCACAAATGCCAGTTGCTCTGTCGGAGCAAACAGAAATGGTAACCCCAGAATTTGAGTGTAAAAAGGCAAAGCCAGTCGCACATCGTTAACCGTAATCGCCAGTTGACCCAAGCCTGTAATTTGATGTTGCATCTATGCTTTCCTGTGTTAAAAGTCGGGGCGTGGGCGGATAAGCTTAGCAAGTACTATAGCCAGCCAGGCCATAGGTAGATAAGCCAGTAATAAATCCACGCTGATAAACCACAGTGGGCCAGGGATCAGCAGGCTGGCTGCTATCCCACCACAGAGAAAAAACACTGAGATCAGATAAGCAAACTGCGTTTTGTAATTGGACGCTATCAGGTAAGCCACAAGAGCACCAGCCAAAGTACCAAGGGCATGGGCCAGAAAAGGCATAATAAAATGTTTGGGTTCAAATAAATCTATGCCCAAACTCAGGCTTTCAGTGTTCGTCACATCTACTCCGGCTGGAGGGGGGATCAGTAATGGACTGAGGCTAATGATAGCCATATTGATAGCAGCCCCGGCGACCACACCACAAAGGATAGCCAGCAGGTTTCTGACTAGATTCAGCATAGTAGTTCTCCACAAAGAGCTATGACTAAGCCTTTAAATTAGTTGAGTTTTAGCCGTTCAGCAATTTGTTTTTATTTTAGGTAAGTAGTGCCAGTAGCCAGATGCAAGAGTGCAAATGATAAAAACACTGAACAAAAACCAATCCATCTGAAATGGTGTTGCAGGCGTCTTGCGGACTCAAGTGCAAATTTTTTATGCAGTGCCGGTTTTGTAAAAGCAAGGCCGATCCCGACCAGCAAAAACAGATAACCCAGCGTCCTGATAAGTTCTGGTTGCAGACAATCATCGGCATAAACTACAAAAAGACCACCAGCTATCAGCCTGCTCAGTACTTCAAAAGGGTGAAAGTACGACTGCCCGCTGAAATTGATGATACCTTGGCTAAAGGCTTGTGGCCTGAACAGCATGAACAGGCTCAGGTACAACATCAACAAGGCAAAAGCAGCGATAAAATACATAGGGATCCTTTAAAGCATTCATCATTGTTTAGCATTACGGAGTGCCGTTGTTACCAAATCTTTGAAACCCAGGACGCAGACTCAGTGTTTTATAGTAGGCAGCCACTGCAGGCAGATCGGGCCTGTCGATTGGCGTCATCAGCCATCTGTTTACCGACAAGCCCAGCACTATATCCGCCAGAGTGAAATCAGCGCCTGTGATATAAGGACCTTTTTGAGTCAAGGCGGTGTTTAGCAGCTGCATTTTTTCATTCCAGGCGACAATACTGTTTTCGGCTGCAGCTTTGTCCTGATAAGCGGGGCTGTTTCTGACTAAATACATAAAAGCATAACGCCAGGCGTTATTTAGTTCAGTGCTTTGCCAGTCCATCCACTGTTCAACCAGAGCCTTTTGTTTGGCCGCCACGGGTAGCATAGGTGTAGGACCGTATGCAGACGCCAGGTACCTGCAGATGCTATTGGACTCCCACAATACAAAATCGCCATCCAGTAACACTGGTACTAATGCATTTGGATTCAGAGCTTTAAACTGCAAGGTTTCAGTAGACCGGTAACCTGCCCCCCATTCTTCCTGTTGATAGTCCAAGTGCAGCTCGGCACAGGTCCAGAGCACTTTGCGTACATTGATAGAGGAAGACTTACCTAAAATTTTGAGCATGGTCAGATCCTGGAGCAGAGCGCTAAAGTTAGTCTTCGTTGTCGATCAGTACAAACAGATCGGTCACACCTACATCCAGCCCCAACTGCGAAAATAATGTAGTTACCTGACCACGGTGGTGAGTTTGATGATTAAACAGATGCTGCAGCAAAGGTGCCAGCTTGCGCTTCATCATTTCACCTTTCAGGTTTTTATAACTCAGTATGCGCTGCAGCTGTTGATCATCCAGCCTCTGGCATAACTGGATTAACAGCTGGTCCAGTTGTTGGCGGATGCTGTGTAACCGGACAAAGTCCGGATAAAGGATCTGGTCCAGCGCAGCAGGATGCGGCAATTGGCCGAGTGGTTGCAGTACTTCTGCCGCAGTGTCTAACTGTCGAAACCTATTTAACCAGATTAAATCTGCCACCAGTAAATGATTGAGAGTACCTGCGACCGAGCCAAAAAAAGCACCTTGGTTGGCAAACAGCTGCTCCTGACTGAGAGTGGCTGCCAATTGGTATACTTTGTCATTCATCCACTGGTTGTAACGGGCAAGCAAGTTGAAGTTGTGGTGTAATGCCTGAGTATGTGTCACTAAGTCGTCTCCGTTTAAAAGCCGCTTTGAACTCAAAAGCTATCATAGGTGTATCGTGCGCGCACCTTTAACTGAACGCCGCAATAAGCAGACTTATCACTTAATGAGCTGCAGCTGTTTTGGCAATAAAGCGATCCATTTCTGCTTCCAGAATTTCCAAAGGCAAAGCTCCGTTGGCTAACAGGGCATCATGAAAAGCGCGCAGGTCAAATTTACTCCCCAGTTGTTGTTCGGCTTTAGCCCGCAACTGACGGATTTTAATTTCACCCATCTTGTACGACAGCGCCTGACCTGGCCATGAAATATAACGGTCCACTTCAGCCCTGACATTGGCTTGTGATAAAGAGGTGTTGTTGGACAGGAAATCCAGTGCTTGTTGACGGCTCCAGCCCTGAGAGTGAATACCAGTGTCTATTACCAGACGGCAAGCACGCCACATTTCATAACTCAGGCGGCCAAATTGCTGATAGGCATTTTCATACACACCCATTTCCACACCTAACCGTTCGGCATATAAACCCCACCCCTCACCATAAGCGCTTAAATACAGGTTACGGCGAAATTGCGGCACATTTTCCAGCTCTTGTGACAAAGCATTTTGTAAATGATGGCCAGGCACAGATTCGTGCAGCGTTAAGGCCACCAGCTCATACAAAGGGCGTTGATCCAGGGCATGGGTATTGAGCCAATAAGCACCACCACGAGTGCCGCCAATAGCTGCAGGGTTATAAGAGGCCGTCGTATAGTTCGGCGCTATTTCGGCTGGAACCGGCACTACACCATAAGGTAGGCGTGGCAATTTGCCGAAAAATTCTGGCAGCCTGTAATCAATACGTTTGGCGATATAAGAGGCTTCTTTCAGCAGTTCTTTTGGTGTTTTTGCATAGAATTGCGGATCAGTGCGCAGAAATTTCGTGAAGTCGCTGAAGCTGCCTTTAAAGCCGGTTTCTTTAATCAGTGCGTCCATCTCAGCGCGGATACGTTTTACTTCAGCAAGGCCAGTGTTGTGGATTTGTGCAGGATCCATATCCAGTGTCACATAGGTATTGATGGTATGACGGTAATAGGCTTTGCCTTCTGGCAACTTTTCGGCCGCCAGACTGTCGGTGGCGGCCTGCATATAGTCGCCTTCCAGAAAGTCGGCTAAACGGGCAAAAGCGGGCAAAGCAACCTGAGCTATAGCTTGACGGCCGGCTTGTTCTAACTGCTGTTGTTCAGCTTTCGAAAATGAGGCCGGAAATTTTTTAAAAGGCTCATACAAACTGCTTTGCGTTGGGTCTTTATAGACCTGAGCCCGTACAGTCGGCGCTATACCTCGCACCACAATTTTAGGTAAAACAAAACCATCTTTAATACCAGTGCGCATATTGGCGATGTTCTCGTCAAAGTAACGGCCAAAGTCATTGATACGGGCTATATAATCCTGATAATCCGCTACTTTAGGCATAGACAGGCCACTACTGGCATCCAAAGCTGAGCTCCAGAAACTGTAAAAGGTATTGGCCGGAATGCGGTCAAGGAACAGCTTATTGGACTGGATCGAATTGCGCAGCACCCAGCCAAGCAGCTGATGATTCACCCGGTCTGAGTCTGTCAGTGATTTTGTGTCTATTGCCTGTAGGCGCTGCAATAAAGCTTGTTCAGCCTTCAGCCGACGGGCACGATCTGTAGCCGTCACACCAGGCAGACGATTATAGTAACCAGCCAGTCCCATCCGGCCTGCACTGATGGGGTCTTCCTGCAGGCTGTATTGCCAATGGTCATCTATAACTTTTTGCAGTTGCTCTGCAGCAGTAGCGGCTAAGGCGGCAGGTGCGAGCCAGAGTAGCGCCAGGCTAAGCAGGGAATGAGTAAAAAAAGACAATAATTTGCGGAACCTTAACACGGGTTTTCTCCAGACTGATCAATAAGCTGGGTTGTATATCTTCACCTTAGCATGAGCCCTTTCTCTGGTGGCAACTTCTAACCCGCGATTTAAACCTCACATCGCATTCTGTTTAAATCAAGGCAGGCCTATAAACCCTGAGTTTGATACTCGGAATTCGATAAAACGTGCCAATTTGGCACGTAGCTTGATCTTTTATCAATAGAAGCAGATAATTTAGCAAAGTGCCATTTTGGCACGGAGGGAATAAATTATGACGACTACACCACCTCGAATCACTGCTCGGGTTGATGCTGAAACCCAAAACTTACTGTCTAATGCTGCTGCTATCACTGGGGTTTCGAGTATCAACTCCTTTGTGCTCAGCGCGGCGGTTGAGAAAGCCAAACAAATCATTGAACGTGAGCAAGCCCTGAAGCTTTCTCAGCGTGACGCCATGTTATTGATGGAAGCGCTTGATAAACCCGCGACTGTACATCCTCATCTGGCCGCAGCTTTTGCACGTTATGAAGGCAAAGTTCAATAATGCAAAGTGTATTGCTGGATAAATCGAAGCACGACAGAAATCGATTTAACTGTGGTATTGATGCGTTAAACAACTACTTAAAAGTCATGGCCAGTCAGCAAAGTAAAAAAGACAATACCCGTACTTTTGTGCTTGAAGATAAAGCTAATCCGCAACACATTGTTGGCTTTTATACTCTGACCATGACCCAGATCGATATACAAAGTCTTCCGGCATCACTGCAGAAAAAACACCAGTCATCAACGTCGGGTGGACTGATCGCACGACTAGCTGTGAATGAAAGATACAAAGGTCAGAAGATAGGTGAGTGGTTGTTGATTGACGCACTTAAAAAACTACTGCAAGCCAGTGATGTAGTAGGTTTCCCTATCATTATTGTGGATGCAAAAGACGGCGCCAAAGGTTTTTATCAAAAGTATGGCTTTCGCTGTTTTGAAGATAATGAACACAAACTCTTTATCACCATAGCTGATGTGCGGGCCAGCTTTGGCTAAATGAGCTCTTTTTTTCTATTCGACTTTTGCCTTTGGCAAAAAGCAGGACAACAGTACTGTCGCCAGAATAAAGCCGCTGGACCAGAACAGGCAGGTTTCTAAGCCCTCAGTCTGATACAAATAACCTGACAATACAGTACCAATTAAGCGGCCCATGGCGTTGGCCATATAATAAAAACCTACATCCAGTGAAACCCCATCGGCTTTGGCGTAGCTTACAATCAAATAGCTGTGCAAGGATGAATTGACCGCAAAAACAGCGCCGAATAGCAGCAAAACAGACACTAACAGGGTTTCAGTCGGGAAGGGCAAAGGTAAAAGTTTGGCCAGCAGTGCTGGGATCAGGCAAAGGGCAAAAGCCCAGCCGACAGCAGCCCAACGCCCAGGTACTTTGCCGGAGCTCTTGCCTGTGATGAGTGGTGCCAGGCTTTGCACCAAACCATAACCCATAATCCACAGTGCCAGAAAAGTGCCTATGGCTTGCTGGCTCCAGGCCAGTTGCTGGGCTAAAAACAGTGGCAGTGCGATAACAAACCATAGATCCCGTGCGCCAAATAAAAACAAACGGGCCGCAGATAACACATTCACCGGGCCACTTTTCGACACCATGTCTTTAAATTTAGGTTTGTAACTACTTTTGCCTAAGTCTTTTTTCAGCAAGGTCAAACTTAATAACCAAACCAGAGTTAAAGCACCGGCCATCACGGCCACTGCGCCATGAAAACCGACTTGTGTAAGTAAAAAACCGCCGATAAAAAAGCCAAAACCTTTCAGTGCATTTTTTGAGCCTGTAAGTATTGCAACCCATTGATACAGTTTGCTTTGCGAATCCTGCGGCACCAGTAATTTAATCGAGCTTTTAGCGCTCATTTTATTCAGGTCTTTGGCAATACCAGACAAGGCCTGAGCGGCCATCACCCAGGGCACCATAAGCCACTGTGCCGGAACTAATAACATCGCAAGCGCTGCTATTTGTAAAAACAGCCCTATATTCATAGTTTTATTTAAACCCATACGAGCGCCCAGCCAGCCGCCAAACAGGTTCGTCAGCACGCCAAACAACTCGTAAAACACAAATAACGAGGCGATTTCTAAAGGGCTGTAGCCGAGTTTATAAAAATGCAGCAGCACCAACATGCGCAAAGCACCGTCGGTCAGGGTAAAAGCCCAGTAGTTGCCTGTGACTACAAGATACTGTTTGATTGCTGCATTCATTTAACTTTTCCTGTTCTGCTAATTTTGTATAGACCCAAGTAATTGCAGTTGCAGCGAGGCGACAAGCCAATGAGACCCCAGGAGCATAGTTCACCTATGTGCAATTGGATTGAGGCGAGAATACGCGCACAATGCCAAGCGAAAATCTTCAATAGATTTCTGGGGCGAGATGGCGCAGTCAACAAAGCTGCAGCTTCAAGTACGACGGGTATTAGGCTGAACCAACCATCCTGGCTAACTCCACGGTACGGTTGGCGTAACCCCACTCGTTATCGTACCAGGCGTAAATTTTCACCTGAGTGCCGTTGACCACCATAGTCGATAAGGCATCGATAATGCTGGAACGAGGGTCGGTTTTGTAATCGACAGAGACCAAAGGCCGCTCTTCGTAACCCAGAATATCCTTAAGTTCCTGTTCTGAGGCTGCTTTTAGCAAAGCGTTGACTTCTTCAGCCGAGGTGGCGCGTTCAACTTCGAATACACAGTCGGTTAACGACGCATTGGCCAGCGGCACCCGCACTGCATGGCCATTTAAGCGGCCTTTGAGTTCAGGGAATATTTCGGTAATAGCAGTAGCCGACCCTGTAGTGGTAGGAATTAAGCTGCTGCCACAAGCGCGGGCGCGGCGTAAGTCTTTGTGCGGCGTATCCAGAATAGACTGGGTATTGGTTAAATCGTGAATAGTAGTGATGGAGCCATGTTTGATGCCCAACTTTTCATGAATGACTTTCACCACAGGCGCCAGGCAGTTGGTGGTGCAGCTCGCTGCTGTGACTATTTTATGTGTCAGAGCGTTAAACAGATGATGATTCACTCCCATCACCACGTTTAATACGCCAGCTTCTTTGACTGGAGCACTGACCACCACACGTTTTACGCCCTGGTCTAAATAAGCCTGCAGCAACTCTGTGCTTCTCATTTTGCCAGAGCATTCAATCACCAGATCGCAACCTGACCAGTCGGTGTCTGCTATGGCTTTATTTTGAGTAACGCGAATCGACTTGCCATTAACAAGGATGCTGTGATCTTCGGCTACAGCCTGATGCTGCCAGCGGCCGTGCACTGAGTCGAAATTCAGTAGATGTGCAAAAGTTGCTGCGTCACCAGCCGGGTCGTTGATCTGGACAAACTCAAATTCAGGCCAGTCAAAAGAAGCACGTAACGCCAGACGGCCAATACGACCAAAACCATTAATGCCTAGCTTAATTTTTTTCATCAGAATTTCTCTTGGTTAAAGGGTTTTTACAGGTTTTGAAAATAGACCTGATGTGGAGTCAAAGTCAGTGCGAAAGGCCGCAAAGCCTGAATACGTTGCTTGACCCGATCTTTGTCGATGCCACGTTCAATTAGAATTTGAGCAGCCACTAAGCCAGTGCGGCCCGAACCACCTTTGCAGTGGATGGCGACTTTTTTGCCATCTTTTAACAGTTGATGGATCTGCGGGCCTTGCTGTTGCCAGGCCGTGGCAAAGTCGGCCTGAGGTGCATGATCGTCTTCAATAGGGCAATGAAACCAGGCCAACCCAAGCTCTTCGCACAAGGTCGGTAAGTCAGTGACCTGGTTACGCTCTATTTCCTCAGTTGGCATTAGGGTCAGAACAGCCGAAGCACCGGCTTGCTTTAACCTTAACAACGAGTCTTTCAGTCCTTCAGTTTTTGTGCCCGGGCAAGGGGTGAACAACAGCGCCGCTGAGCCTTCCAGTACTAACTCGTCAAATGGGTGTGACATAAACTTGTCCTTATCAGCTATGCAATATTTAGTGCTTCGTTTTGGTGCCGTTGAGTTTGATTAACAGCACTCTTTTTGCCGTTCTGGCCTGCTGCCCATCTGGCACAATTGCTGTTGGTTTAATGCCAGCCAGGTTGAATTCGCAGTGCCTGTCTGTTGCAAGCACTGCAGCGCCCAGTCCGGTAATGCCGGATTTAAGCGGTAATAGACCCATAAACCTTGTTTGCGGTCGAGCAAGATGCCATCGCGGCGCAACTGGGCCAAATGACGCGAAATTTTCGGCTGAATATCTGCAAGCGCAGCCACCAGCTCACAGACACAAAGCTCCTGTTCCTGCTGGATCAGCAACAAAGTCCGCAGCCGGGTTTCATCCGACAGGGCTTTAAAAAAAGTGACAGGGTTCAGTTGCATAGCCAGAAACTACATATGGAAAATCATATGCAGTAGTTTATATATGTTTTTCCGTATGTAAATTTAAAAGTTTTAGTTTTTACTGATCTATATTGTTTTCAAAGGCGTTTTTATTTTACGAAACAGATTTTCATGGCAAAAAACCTTTAGTTATTTGAGAACAGTTCTTGTTTGTGGCTATACTGCGGCAACTTTCAGTGAACCCCAATGGAGTATCCGATGAAATTTTGGCAAAAATCTTTAGTCGCTGCGGCCTTAACTGCCGCCACTTTGGCCCAGGCGGCAGAAGTGAATGTGTATTCTGGCCGTCAGGAAGAAC
>NZ_JAIWOI010000197.1 GCF_020217005.1 Rheinheimera sp.
TGATCAAACCTATGCTGGATCAGTTCAGCAAGGACACTGGTATTAAAGTGAATTTAATCACAGGCAAGCCGGATGAGCTGATCAGCCGTATGCAAAGTGAAGGGCGCAACAGCCCGGCGGATGTGTTGATCAGCACTGATGTCGGTCGTTTATACCGGGCTGAAGTGCAGGGTTTATTGCAGCCTATTGATTCAAAAGTACTGACCGACACTATTCCTGCTCATTTGCGCGATCCAAAACAGCAATGGTTTGGTTTAACCAAGCGGGCCCGTCCCATTATGTATGTGCCGGGTAAAGTCAAACCAGAACAGTTAAGCACTATCGAAGATTTGGCCGATCCAAAATGGAAAGGCAAAATTTGTGTGCGATCGTCTGACAATATTTATAACCAGTCTATGGTGGCGGCGTTAATAGCCCAGATAGGTGAAGAAAAAACTCAGGCCTGGGCCAATGGCTTTGTAAAAAACTTTGCCCAGCCTCCAAAAGGCGGTGACCGTGACCAAATTAAAGCGGCCGCTGCTGGAGTCTGTGATATCGCCATCGCCAACACTTATTACTTAGGTGGTATGTTCGATGAAGCTGGCGACAAAGCCGCAGCTGAAGCTGTGAAGGTGTTCTGGCCAAATCAGCAGGACCGTGGCGCTCATATCAATATCTCTGGTGCTGGTGTTGCGAAATACGCACCCAACAAAGCGGAAGCGGTCAAGCTGTTGGAGTACATGGTAAAACCTGACAGCCAAAGCTGGTACGCTGTGACTAACCACGAGTATCCGGTAGTCGCTGATGTGAAGTGGAGCCAACGCCTTGAATCTTTTGGGCAATTTAAAGCTGAGCAGGTACAATTATCGACTTTAGGCGAATTGAATGCGAAAGCTATTCAGGTGATGGACAAAGCGGGCTGGAAGTAATTCCCCTGCGTACTTGAAGCCGCAGTTTTGTCGATCGGATAAGAGGGCGACCATAAAGGTCGCCCCTAGCTTTTTTAGAAGGATACTCTTCGTTTGACCAGCCCTTTATTTAGCCGGACCACCACCTTGTTTGCTTTGCTACTGGCTGTGCCCGTGCTGGTGGTGCTTGGCTCTTTACTGACACCTCAGCCAGAGCTTTGGGCGCATCTGCTGGATACAGTGCTGGCCGATTATGTCCGCAATTCTTTGCTGTTGGCTTTGGGTGTGGGTCTTTGCAGCGCTGCGATTGGCACTTTAATGGCCTGGACTGTGGCGCGTTATCAGTTTGTTGGCAGAGCAGTGGTGCAGTGGTTATTGCTGCTGCCTATGGCGGTTCCGGCTTATATCATGGCGTACAGCTATACAGGTTTGCTGGATTTTGCCGGGCCAGTGCAAAGCCAGCTGCGGCTTTGGTTTGACTGGTCTTACGGCGATTATTATTTCCCTGAAATCCGCTCTTTGCCCGGTGCCATTCTGATGTTGTCGCTGGTGCTTTATCCTTATGTGTATATGTTGGCGCGCACTGCCTTTCGCCAGCAATCCGGCTCCTTACTCGAAGCCACCCGCACTTTAGGTTATACGCCACGCCAGCATTTCTGGCTGGTGGCTTTACCTGTAGCTCGCCCCGCTATTTTAACTGGTGCAGCTTTGGCGATGATGGAAGCCTTAGCCGACTACGGCACAGTGCAGTATTTTGGCGTCACCACCTTCACCACTGGTATTTTCCGCACCTGGTTTGGCATGGGCAATCAGCTGGGGGCGGCGCAGTTGTCAGCATTATTATGTAGTTTTGTGCTGTTGCTGCTGTATCTGGAGCAATGGTCCAGACGCAAACTGAAGTTTTATCAGCAAGGTCAAAAACAGAAGGAGCCCAGCCGACAGTCTATCCATGGCTTAGCTGGTTTTAGTATGCTGTTGCTGTGTTTATTGCCTGTTATGTTTGGCTTTTTATTGCCAGCGTTGCAGTTAGTGGGCTGGGCCGTGGAGCGGCTGGACCAGTTCTGGTCGGCAGATTTTATGCAGTTGTTGCTCAATAGTTTTTCATTGGCTGCTCTAACAGCGCTGGTCACGGCTAGCCTGGCTTTATGTTTTGCTTATGCCAAACGTTTATCCGGCCATTGGTCTTTGGTGTTGCCTGTGCGGCTGGCGGCTATGGGCTACGCCTTACCTGGCACAGTAATCGCCATAGGCGTGATGATACCGCTGGCCGCTTTGGATAACTCTATCGATCTATGGGCAGAGCAGCAGTTTGGCATTCGCACTGGTTTGTTGTTATCCGGCACTTTAGTAGCGCTGGTGCTGGCTTATACGGTGCGTTTTATGGCTGTGGCTTTGCATAGTGTCGAGGCAGGTTTAATGCAAATCACTCCTTCAATGGACAATGCCGCCAGAAGCTTAGGGGAAAGCCCGGTTGGGGTGCTCAAACGTGTGCATTTGCCGCTGCTGAAAGCTTCAGTACTCAGCGCTTTATTGCTGGTGTTTGTGGATGTGCTGAAAGAGTTACCCGCTACTTTATTGCTGCGGCCTTTTAACTTTAATACCTTGTCGGTGCGCAGTTACGAGCTGGCGTCTGATGAGCGTCTGGCCGATGCTGCCTTGCCAGCCCTTGCCATAGTTCTGATAGGTTTAATTCCGGTGATCCTGCTTTCCCGTGCTTTGGACAGTTCTAACAGAGGAGCCCAGTAATGCTGGTGTTACAACAGGTTTCGATAGCTTATGGCCAGGCTACTGTGGTCAAAGACCTGAGCCTCACGCTACAACAAGGCCAGATAGGTTGTTTGTTAGGACCGTCCGGTTGTGGCAAAACCAGCTTATTACGAGCTATTGCTGGCTTCGAACCAGTGCAAACAGGGTCTGTGGTGCTGGCTGACACCAGCTTGTCAAAGCCAGGCGCGATGGTAAATCCGGAGCAACGCCGCATAGGTATGGTGTTTCAGGATTTTGCGCTATTTCCGCATCTGACCGTAGCGCAAAACATTGCCTTTGGTATAAAGCAAAAACCAAAAGCCCAGCAACAACAGATTGTAGAAGAACTGCTGGCATTGGTGGGGTTGCCGACTTTAGGCGAGCGTTATGTGCATCAATTGTCAGGTGGTCAACAGCAGCGGGTGGCTTTAGCCCGGGCTTTAGCACCAGAGCCACAAGTTTTGCTGTTGGATGAGCCTTTCTCCGGCTTAGATGCTGATTTACGTGAAGCTTTGGCGCAGGATATCCGCGCTATTCTGAAGCAGCGTGGCATCAGTGCTTTGATGGTGACTCATGATCAGTTTGAAGCTTTTGCCATGGCCGATCAGATAGGTGTAATGCAACACGGTAAGTTGCAGCAGTGGGGTAGTGCCTATGAGTTGTATCATCAGCCAGCCAATCGTTTTGTCGCTGACTTTGTTGGGCATGGCGCTTTGCTCAAAGGCGAAGTCTTGGCGGATGAGAAGGTGTACACAGCCTTGGGCGTGTTTGCTCAGACCCAATCGAATTTTGCTGCGGGTGTTGCAGTGGACTTGCTGGTGCGGCCGGACGATATAGTGCACGACGATCACAGTGGTTTTACCGCCAAAGTAGTAGGTAAATCCTTCCGTGGTTCGCATATTTTATATAGTTTGGAATTAGAAGGGGCAGAGCAGGTGTATTGCTTAGCGCCCAGCCACCACAACCATCAATTGCATAGCCGCATTGGTATTAAGCTGGAACTGGATCATTTGGTGTTGTTTCAGGCTCAGAGTCATGATGTCTGAGCCTGAAATTTGAACTTTACAAAGTAAAGCGTGCAACCGCATCGTTCAGGCCGTTTGATAACGTACGGAGCTCATGCGCTACTTCGCTGTTATGACGGGTGGCTTCGCTGTTTTGCGCCGACATGGTGGCGATACGTTCGATATGACCTGCTACTTCATTACTGGCGGCATTTTGCTCCTGCAATGACATGGAAATTGATTCAATGACGCTGACCACCTGCTGGAAGCTGTGCTGAATAATATCTATGGCGCTGCCCGCCTGACCGGCCAGTTCAACACCCATATTCACTTGCTCGACCCCTGTGCTCATCTGGCCCACTGCATCGACAGTGCCGTTTAAAATGACATCAATCATGCCGGAAATTTCTGTGGTCGATTGAGTGGTGCGCTGTGCCAGCAAGCGCACTTCGTCGGCCACTACGGCAAAACCTCGACCTTGTTCACCAGCCCGGGCCGCTTCGATAGCTGCGTTTAAAGCTAGCAAATTAGTTTGATCGGCTATGCCTTTAATCACATTTACAATAGAAGAGATTTGCTCCGACTGTTTACCCAGCTCCTCGATACGTCCAGAGGCAGAGCGCACAACCATAGCTATCCGTTCCATGCTGGCTACCGTATCGTTGATCACCTTACTGCTTTGCTGTGCCTGTTGGCCTGATTTGCCAGCTATAGTCTGAGCTTCGCTGGCATTGGCTGAAACAGAATCGATACTGACACTCAATTCTTCTACGGCGGCGGCAATGGAAGACGAAGCTCTGGATTGTTCCTCCGCTGAGGCTGAAAGCTGTTCTGTGGTGCTGGCAACAGTAGAGCTGGCACCACTTAAATCGGCCGCAGCAGTTTTGATTTGACTCATTAATTGATGTAGCTGAGTTTGCATTCTGGTCAGAGCTTGCAGCAGTTCCGCCACTTCGTCACCGCCACTGCTATCAATCTGATTGGTCAGTTTGCCGTCGGCCACTGCAGAAACCAGAGCTTTAGCAACTTGTAAACGGTTTTGTAAGGTGGTTTTCAGATACAAAGCTATGACGATACTAAAGACGAGAATGAGTAAACCGCCAACAATTAAAGTAGCGAATACAAAGCTTTTGGCTGATGCAGCATCCTGACTTCTGATCTCCAGTAAAGCACGTTCCCGCTGCTGTACTGTATCCATCTGCAGGCGGATTTTGTCCATATACTCTTTGCCTGTGCCTCTGCGTTCAAATTCTCTCACCGCCTGACGTGCTGTTGTGTCTGCGCCAGCAGCTTTCATTTGGCTGATGCTGGGTTCTATGGCTTGATTCAGCCAGTCGTTATACAGGCTTTGAATGGCTTTTAAGCTTTGCTGTTGTTCTGGATTATCCGAGGTTTTTTGCAGTAATTCATTTAAGTCTTTTTCGACTTCAGCCTTGCCCTGATGATAGGGGGCTAATGAGGATTCATCGCCGGTAATAACAAATCCACGTTGGCCTGTTTCTACATTGACTAAGGCTTCGGCCAATCTGTTGGATGTACGGATAACCTCAAAAGTATGGTTATTCAGCTCTACAGCCTGCTGCATTTTATTTAATTGGTTCAGAGTAATGGCGGTGGACAATGCGACCAACGCTACTATAGCTGCAAAAGCAAAAACAAGTTTTCTAACCAGAGTCATGGTTTACCTCGGTAGGGTTACGGTTTGAAGGTGAGCTATAGCCCGGTGCTGTAAAGATGTTCATACATGGAAAACTAATTACGTCGAGAGAGACAGTTGGATCAGTAGTTTATTAACAAAGGAAGAGGAAATGGCGTTGGCTGCGTTGAATGAAAATCTTAGCTTATCGTCAAGGTCTGACATTTTGAGGAAAGGTTTCAAGTGACACTATAGTGTCACTTTTCGGGTAAGGCAATCTAAGCTAACGTTAAGCTCAGCCGCAGGTTGTCAGTTGGTTTTTTGTGGAATACTTTTGCGCAGAAAAACCACAAAAAGGCGACTTACAACCTGTCGAGCGCACGAAGTGCTCGGTGCTGGAGAGCCTTGTTAAATTTTTTCAAGCACACCCGATGAATTGAGAATTGGTTGCGCCCAAACATAATATTCTGATTTGTTTTCGTTCCACGGCCAAATGCCAGCAGTGGTAGGCCAAATTAGTTGGTAAGTTTTAAAGTTATTACCTGAGTAAAGCCAAAGCCCCCAACCAAGGTATTCTTTGTAATGCTTTTTGTCCGTTTCAATGAACGTAACGTCAAAACCTTCTATGAAGTCCGAATAAAACACCCCAGGAATAAAAATTTCACCTGAAGCTAACCTTTGACGATAGTTATTTATTATGGAGTGTGAAAGTTCGTGCTTTAGCCCAACTATTATTAATTCAGGCTGGTTTAGTGTTTTCTCTATGCCAATGGAATATGAAAAGCATGGCTGCTCTTCACCTTCCATAACATTTAGAACGTGGCAACCAAATTTTTCAATATCTTCCAGCGCTTTCCGATCTCGCTCATCCATTCGTACTTTCCAAATTTAACGCCCGCAACAGCGGCCGAGCGAAGCGAGGTCCGGGCCCGGGGGCCTAACTGCTTGCGATTGTTATGAAACTTACAACGGTGCATATTCCACCCACTGAGGCGGTGACTCCATTCTCGATGTAAAGTATCGGATGATATCAAAAGCTGTTTTATGTGGCATGCTTGAGATAAGCAATTGATGCCACAAAGTGTCGTTTTCAGGACCTGACGATTTTCTATCCTCTGTTTTCATGTGGGTTATTCGATCTCGCAGCTTCTTTAACTTTTTAAACTCAGACCAAGACTTATGACTTTTTAAGGACTCTACTCCTAGTACCTCTGGAAGCACTTGATCAAGCTTTTCTTCCAGCGATATATATCTTTGAATTTTGGCTTTATTGGCTGTTTCCAAAATTACTTCACTACTGCGATAGTGGGCGTATTCAAAATTCTCTGGAATGACATCGTTCGCGAAAGCCTCTATAGCTGCATATGCCAAAAAAATCGATTGAATTGTATCTTCCAGAAAATCAAACGCATCAGTTTCTGTTAGGAACTCAACCTCTTTCTTGATTGAGGAATCTATTTTGCTTTTTACACGAAGTGCCTTCGCTCTAGTGTGACTCTTCAGCGACGCGCTCAAAAGAATGGCAGAACCATTGGGAACTGGGATTGTAATTTGTTTCTTGGAGTTCAGTCTTGCGACGGAAACAACGGTAATTCTAGTGCCCTTTGGAACAACCTGACCTGTCCAAGGATTATTCCAATTCTCTGCGAGATTTGCAGTGGTCTGAAGTCGCCAGTCTCTATCCGTCACGAAGTACTCCGACAGGTTTCATAACATTTGTATATTGTGCTGGCACACTTTGCCTGGTTCTACCAGCTGTTGTGCCGCGATTAGCTATTTGATTCACAGAATGTATATCCAAAAGACTTCTCCATATTGAGGAAAAATCGTGCTGGCACGTTATTCCCTTTTGGTAGCCTGTCATTTACCAGATCTGTGATCGTAAGCCTCTAAATTAGATTGTTTTTCCTTCTTCAGCAACAAATAATGCTGTCATCCGGAGGGGGATCGCGGTCAGTTCCACAACAAGGTTCTGAATAGCTCTGTACGAAAAAAGTAGCTAAAGCATAAGCTTTAGCTGAACCAGAGGCAGGCGCACCTCACAGGGGGATGGAAGCTGTTTTGTTCTATATAGTTTCAAACCGTTATTCTGCTAGAAACTGCCTTATTTGATCTGCTTTGCTCTGAATATTTAAAAGACCATCTAAATGCCCGGCCTGACCAGGAATCTCTTCATAAGAAGCTTGTGGCATCTGCTCTTTGCTGTGTTTGGCCATAGCAGGTGTTAGTAATAAATCTCCTGCGGCAGGTAACCACAAGGTCTTAGCTGTGACGCTTTTGAGTTTTTGTTGCCAGTTGTCGCCCATACCTGCACGCCATAACTGCGAGGCCCGCACCAGATACAACAATGAATTCGCATCCATTTGGGCTGAGCGTTGTTTAGCGGTGCTCAGCAGCTGGTTCCAGGCAGGTAGTTCGGCCTGAATATCCTGATGAATAGCTTTATTCAAAGAAGGGGCAGGGTAGCTTTGATTAAATAAGTCCGGGTGCAACGCATCCTGAATCACATAAGCTAAAGCTCGCGTTAAACCTTCAGGTTGCCGAGTTAAGGGATAAGCACCTTTGTTCCACGCAATGTCTTGTTTAATAGGCTGAGCCCAGCGCTCCAATCTTATGGCACTGAAACTGTCGATATAAGCTGTGCCTATCACGGGCAATAAGCGCTCAACTTTATCCGGATAACTGACCGCCCATTCAATGGCCTGAAAGGATCCCATTGAAGGGCCTATCACGGCATAGAGTTTTTCAATGCCGAGTTTATCCAGCAGGGTTTTTTGCACTTCAACAAAATCGCGAATGGTCACCACAGGAAAACTCAGGCCATAAGTTTTACCCGTATCTGGATTGATACTGGCAGGGCCTGTGGTGATCACATCAGGCGAAAAGGCGTTTAGATTAGCCAGACTATCGACACTGACTACATAAAATGTGTTGGTATCTATGGCTTTGCCAGGGCCGATAATTTTGTCCCAGTAACCAGGGGCTGCATCTGTAGAGCGGTATTTGCCAGCCGCATGCGAAGTGCCGGAAAAATAATGGGTGATTAAAATCACATTGGATTTGTCGGCATTGAGCGTACCATAAGCTTCCCAGCCGACCTTCACCTGCTTTAACGCCACGCCACTTTGAGTGGTAAAGTGTGCCAGTTCCAGCTGCTGTTTTTGCACTAAAGGCAGCTCTGCTGCCTGCACCAAGCTGCTGAACAGCAGTATCAAACCAAGCCATAGTTTCATATTAAATCCTTTCAGCAAAGCTTTGATCACAGCCATTGAAACAGGAAAATAGCCAGCATCACGCCCAAAGTGGGCACTACCACAGTCACAGCAGCCACAGGCCAATAGGCATTTTGATGGCTTTCACCACAGATAGCACGAATAGTAGTGACCACATAGCCATTGTGCGGCAATGAGTCTAAAGCACCGGATGAGATAGCGACCACACGGTGCAGCTGTTCTGCATCGACACCACGTTCTAAATAAACCGGGGCTATTTCTGGCAAAGCTATGGCCTGACCGCCTGACGCTGAACCTGTTAAACCTGCAATGACGCTAACAGCCACAGCTGCGCCTATCAGCTCAGAGCCTGGTAAATGCGTCATGGTCTCGACCACAGCGGCAAAAGCTGGTGTCAGCTTAGCCACAGAGCCAAAACCTACTACAGCTGCTGTATTGCCTATAGCTATTAAAGCCCCTGTTGCGCCTTGATCCAGCGTCTGGCCCAAAGAGGTTAAAAACTTGCGATTGAGCAGATATAAAGTGCTGACACCACCCGTCAGCGCCACTATTAAGGCGGCTTGTTGCATGGTGTCATGCAGTAAATAGGACAACAGCAGCACCACCAGCAAAGGTAAAATACCCATGAGTGGATGAGGCAGAGCTTTGTCGCCTACCACAGGATCCGCTTCACGGCCTTCGAACTGTTCGCCATTAGCCATGGCCGTTTTGATCATCTTCATCAGCCAGCAATAGCCTGTTATGGCCATAAAAATCGCCACTATAATGCTGACTTCCCAGCCCGCATAAGGGCTGGTGCCCAGGTATTGAATAGGGATCCAGTTTTGAATTTCAGGCGAGCCGGCGGACGTCATAGTAAAAGTGACAGAACCTAAACCTAAAGCGGCCGGGATAAAACGCCGGGGCAGGTTAGCGTCTTTAAATAAACTCACCGCCATAGGGTAAGCCGAAAAAGCCACCACAAAAATACTGACGCCACCATAAGTCAGCACTGCACAAGCTAAAACCACCGCCAGCACAGCACGTTGTTTGCCAATACGTTTGACTATGGCAAGAGCTACTGCGTCCGCTGCGCCTGTATGTTCCATCAGCTTGCCAAACAGAGCGCCCAGTAAAAACATTAAAAACCAGCTGGAGACAAAACCGGCAAAACCCGACATATAACCCTGGACAAAATTGGCCGGGTTATCAGCCAGCCAAAACGGAATACCATTCAATAAAGCCACAAATAAAGCGCAAAGTGGTGCCAGAATAAACAGGTTTACCCCACGCATGGTCAGCACTATCAGTAACACCAACCCCGCCAACAGACCAAATAAACTCAGCATAGAAACAACCTTGTGTGTTTTTTTTTAGTCTGGTGTAAAGCTGCAGAGCAAACCATAGTACTAAGGTACAGTCTTAGTGCTTTGTCTTAACGTAATCCTTTTATTTTCATGTGCTTACCTGTAGTTTGTGCTGGGTATAGTACTAAGGTACAGCTTAACATTTCGA
>NZ_JAIWOI010000198.1 GCF_020217005.1 Rheinheimera sp.
CAGGACAGCCTAGAGTGGTACTGGACAAGTTAGCAGGAGAAGCCAGATGGCCCATAACAATAACAAGACGAAGACTGTATTCCAACCTACTTTATTAGCAGTGCTGATAGGGGCAGCTTTAATTAACCCGGTGTTGGCAGAACAGGCCAGCGACGAGGCTGCAGCACAAACAACAGAACAAGAAGAAGCGACGCTGGAAGTGATTCAGGTGACAGCCCGTAAAACGGCAGAAAACCTGCAGCAAGTGCCAGTTGCTGTCACCTCTATAGGCGCTGAAGCTTTGGCGCAGCGTGGCATTGAAAACTTAACCGCAGTGCAGGCTTATTCGCCGAACACTACTTTGCAGGTCTCCCGTGGCACCAACAGCACTTTAACAGCTTATATCCGCGGTATAGGTCAGCAGGATCCACTCTGGGGTTTTGAACCAGGAGTTGGTATTTATATTGATGATGTCTATATGGCCCGCCCTCAAGGCGCTGCTATGGACGTGTACGATGTCGAGCGTATTGAAGTGTTGCGTGGCCCTCAGGGCACTTTGTACGGTCGCAATACCATAGGTGGCGCAGTGAAATACATCACTAAGCCATTGAGTGGTGACAATGAGCTCAGTTTACGCGGTACTTTGGGTAACTATGGTCAAAAAGACTTTAAAATTGCCGGTCAAACTGCATTAACAGACAAGCTGTTTTTTGGTGCTGCCTTAGCTACGTTGAACCGGGATGGTTTCGGCACTTACCTCAATACAGGTGAAGAAAACTACAACAAAGACATTTTGACTGGTCGTGTTAGCCTGCAGTATCAGGCGACAGATCATTTACGTTTTAGTTTTGCCGCTGACCGTACCGAAGATGATTCAAACTCTAAAGGTGGCCATCGTTTGACTCCCAGTTTGATCACTAAAGAAACTCCACCTGAAAGCGTATTTGATTCCAATACCAGTATGCCGGCGGATAACTCAGTAGTGACTGAGGGTCAGTCACTGACTATAACCTGGGATATGAGCGATGACTGGACCTTTAAATCTATTACTGCCAAACGTGAGGGCGTGACAGACACCAATATCGACTTTGATGCCACCCGTTTACCTTCGCTGGACGTGCCCGCCTTTTATGAAGATGAACAAACTTCACAAGAACTGCAGTTATTGTTTAACGGCGACAAACTGACGATGGCATCCGGCCTGTATTACTTTAAAGGCGAAGCCTGTGGTGCTTTTGGTACTGTGCTGGTGCAGGGCTTGGGTGTTACCACTGAAAACGGCGGTTGTGTCGACACCGACAGTGTGGCTGCTTATGCACAGGGTAGTTATCAGTACACAGACAAGCTGTCTTTCACTTTAGGCGGCCGTTATACCAAAGACGATAAAGACGCCGAAGTGTATCGTTTTGTGTATTTAGGCTATAAAAAACCGCGCGACGCCGGAACTCCTATTGCTGTGCAGTCGGACTTTGAAGGCAGTGAGACTTTCAGTCATTTCTCACCTCGTGTAGGTTTTGAATACCAGAGCAACGACAACTTTATGTGGTACGGCTCTTATACCGACGGCTTTAAGTCCGGTGGTTTTGATATGCGTGGCAACCAGTCTATAAACCCTAATGCTGGCGATCCGTATCAGGAAGAAACAGTTGATACCTTTGAACTTGGTTTTAAAAGTGAGTGGAATGATCGCACTTTACGTTTAAATGCTGCAGCTTTTAGCTCCAGTTATGACGATATGCAGGTGACAGTGCAGCGGGCTGTCAATAATACTGTAGCTTCTCAGGTACTGAACGCGGCCAGCGCTGATATCCGCGGTTTTGAAGTGGAGATGATCTCCGTTCTGACCAGCAACCTGGAATTGACAGGTATCTTAGGTTACACAGACGCCAAATTTAACGAAGTGATATTTTTTGACCCTGCGTCACAAAGCTCGGTGGATGTGTCTAACCTGTGGTCTTTTGCCAATACACCTGAGTGGACTGGGACTTTAGGTCTGAAATACACCCAAAGTGCTGGTATAGGCGAAATTGTGTATAACGTTATGGGCTCGTACCGTGCTGACACTCAGATATTTGAAGTGCCGTCCGTGCTGGACTTTGGTGGTTATACCCTCTTCAACGCCGGAGCTACCTGGTACTCCAATGATGGTCACTGGGACTTGTCGGCTCAGGTGCGTAACATAGGCGATAAAGAAACCCGTATCGCAGGTTACAACTTCCCGCTGCTGGCCGGTGAGCAAACCATTACGGCCTACTATGGCGACCCAAGAACTTATAGCTTAACTTTGGGATATCGTTTCTAAGCTGTTGATGTGGTAGGGGCGGGGTTTTTCCCGCCCTTGTCTGCGCCTTCAGGTATAAAAGGCGTAGCCAAAGTAATTGGAGGCGACAAGGATTGTAGGGGCGGGGTTTATCCCCGCCCGGTACGAAGGCTAAAAAACACTTGCCGGGGCGAAAGCCCCGGTTCAGTATGGTGAAAAGAGGTTTTATAAAGTTGATACTGCGCTGTTATGATTGCAATTATTGCTGATGACCATCCGTTATTCCGTGTCGCTCTGGCACAAGCTTCGCAACAAATTCTTGGTTCCGATGCGGTCTTGCTGCAAGCCAATAGTATGGAGCAGCTGTGGGCTTTATTGCTGCAACATCCTGATACCGAACTAATCTTTCTGGATTTAAAACTGCCGGATGCCGAAGGTTTTGCTGGTTTAACTTCGCTGCGCACTGAATACCCTGATATCTCTGTATTGATGGTATCTGCTATTGAAGATCCTGCTGTGATTAAACAGGCTTTACAGCTCGGGGCTTCGGCCTATATTCCAAAATCTGCGCCGCTGGATTTGTTATCTGAAGCCGTAGCTCAGGTTGTGGCAGGGGAGAGTTGGGTTCCAGCTGAGCTGGTGAATGAAGTGGAAAAAGCCAGGGATCTTATTGATCAGGATTTTGCCCGCCGGCTGGAGCAACTGACACCTCAGCAATTTCGTGTGCTGAAAATGATAGCCGACGGTTTATTGAATAAACAAATAGCCTTTGAAATGCAGGTACAGGAAACCACCATCAAACAGCATGTATCGGCAATATTGCGCAAGCTGAATGTAAATAACCGGACTTTGGCCGGTATTATGTTTGAGAAGTTAAAGTTGCCTGATGAATTTTAATTCCTTGAGTGGGATTGAAATTGTAGGGGCGACCTTTATGGTCGTCCGCTCAGCTCCTGGTTCAATGTTAATTTCAGAGAGCCCAGCGGTTTTTTTGAACCCAATGGACGGGCAGAGTTTAATCTAGCCCCATCTGTTGTTTAGCTATGCCAAGCAAATGTGCTCTGTCGTCAATGCCAGTGGTGCCGCCGTTAATCAGTTTGGTCACTTTGGTTAAATCATCCGCTTCTGCCGCTGCATTAATATTGCGCTTTTGCCAATACCAACAACCTGATGCCACGGCCAACACCGGATCTGTGGCGACTAAATCAGGCTGGCTGACCACATCCACGCCCCAATCCTGGCTAAAGGCCTGATAGTTGGCTTTTCCGGTTAACTGAATAATACCTCGGCCTCTGTAAGCCCAGCCGTCACCACTTTGTTCATTGCCATTACCCATTCTGTTGGCGTAAATACGATTAGCTATTTTTTCCGGCTGACGCGCGTAGCTGTTGACGTCCACACCAACAAAATACTTAGCAAATAAAGAGGTCAGGGCTGAAGCGCTGTAGTTCAGGTTTTCGCTGAGCTGTGAATAACCGGCGCTTTCATGGGCCGTTTGCGCCATAAAATGGGCCACACATAAAGGCGGTGTGATTTGAGCTTTAGGTAAATCCAGGTCCAGCGCGTTGCAGAAACGGGTTAAAGCGTCAGTGCTTAGGCTTGGACACAAAGCAGATAATAAAGCGGGACTGACGAGTGAGGTGGATGTGGCGGTCGGCAAATCTGGCAATTGCAGCTGCTGACCAGGATAAATCTGGTTTGGATTGCTCAGATTATTCTGGCTGGCTATCCAGCTTGCCTTGCTGCTGTCGCCATAATAACTGGCCGCTATGCTGCTTAAGCTGTCTCCTGCTTTGACCTGATAAAGCATCATGCACTCCCTGTCGTTGAAAAATAACAGGTACAAAGTATGGTGCAGTTTTTGTTTTTTAACAGTGGTTCGGCAATAGTCTCAGCAATATTGTGCGTCACCGAAAATATGCTCCTGTATTTTCGGTGTACCGTACCTCCTGTACATAAAAAAAGCCCACCGCTTTGGGTGGGCAAGAGGCGGCAACGCCTTTTAGCTAGGAACTGGTGGTTAGCAGCAACTGACAGTAGCAGGTTGCTTTGGCACAGGAACAACAACCTGCTTTGGTTGGCAGGCGGTTGTTTCGTCGGATTCGGTTGGCAGAGCAGGAGTTGGTGGCATATAACCATGAAACTCAGCTAAGCCTTTAAAGACCTGAATTAAACTTTGTTTAAACATAGTGTTGCCCTCCTTTTGCTTGAATAATGAGCAGTGTAGACAGTACTTATTGCTTTGATTAGCCGGATCAACAAAGACAGATAGTTTCCTAAAAGAAACAGTCAGAGTGAAAAAATCCGGTTAAAATCAACAACGAAAACAGCATTAAAAAAGGTGCAAGGATGTCGTTGCTTCAGCGTTTAAGTGATATGGCAACATTTGCCAAAGTAGTGGAAAGCCGCAGTTTTACCCAGGCCGCCGTGGCGCTGGATATGTCCAAAGGTGCAGTCAGCAAAGCCATCAGCCGCCTGGAACACCACTTAAATGTACGTTTGTTGCAGCGTTCTACCCGCCAGCTGAGTTTAACCTCAGAAGGCGAAGCCTTTTTTGAGTACTGCCAGCAAGTGGTGGCTCAAGCCGATAAAGCTGAACACCATTTATCTGAACTGCGGGACGAACCCTCCGGCTTAATCCGCATTAGTGTGCCTGTGACTTTTGGCACTCTACGTATAGCTCCTTTATTGCCGGAGTTATTAAAGAAGTATCCGAAGTTATCTGTCGAACTGGATTTAAATGACAAAGTGATAGACCTGATTGCTGAGAAAATGGACTTGGGGATTCGCTTTGGCCGTCTGGCTAATTCCAGCCTTATTGCCCGCTCTCTGCCTGGTTTACCTATTACTATGGTGGCTTCGCCGGGCTATCTTAAAGAGTTTGGCACGCCGCAAAGCCCGGCCGATTTATGTCAGCACCAATGTTTAAGTTCGGGTTCTTCCATTGCCGATCGCACCTGGTTTTTTCGCTATCAGGAGCAAAGCATCGAAGTGCTGACGTGCGGCCGGGTGCTATGTAACAGCAACAGAGCGTTAAAACATGCAGCTTTGGCCGATATGGGCCTGTTGTTTGTCACCCGTTACCAGGTGGAAAAAGAGCTACAAAATGGCAGTCTGGTGGAAGTGATGCAGGACTATATGCCAGAGCCACTGCCACTGCATCTGGTGTATCCAAACCGCCATCATATGAAAGCGGGTTTAAAGGTGGTGATCCAGTTTTTACAACAGCAATTTTCCGTCTAAGAGCATCAGTTGAGTAGCCTTTGCAACAAGCGTTTTAACGACACTTCTTTTAACGGTTTGAGCATAAAGTGAAACCCAGCATTCAGCGCATGCTGGCGGATGTCACCGCTTTGATCGGCTGAGTTAATGACGACCGGTGCACTGATGCCAAAATGCTCAGCCAGTTGCACTGCCACCTCTACTCCGGTAGCGCCCTGATCCAGATGGTAATCAAATAACATCAAGTCAGGTTTAAAACCCTGTTGCACCGCACTCAGCGCTTCACTGGGTGAGCTGACGGCCATGACGTCACAGTGCCAGCTTTGCAGTAATTGTGATACGGCTTGCAGCAACACAGCTTCGTTATCCATCAGCAAAATACGTTGTCCGGCAAAACGACTCGGTTGGCTGGATTTTACCTGGGGGGTAATACGTTGACTGACTCGGGTCAGCGGGACCTGAATATAAAAACAACTGCCTTGACCTGGTACTGAACTAAAGCGCAGCTCATGGCCCAATAAGCTACAAATACGCTGACTGATAGCCAGGCCAATGCCCAAACCTTTTTGATCGGCCTGACTGCCTTGTTGGAATTCATCAAAGATTTTTTGTTGGTCGGCTTCGCTGATGCCTATGCCGGTATCACAGACACAAATACGCAATTGATCGCCCTGACGTTTGACGCCCAGCAGAATTTTACCCTGTTGGGTGTAGCGTAGCGCGTTGGCCAATAAATTCTGGATCACTCGTTTAAGCAACTTAGCGTCACTTAAAGTGCCAAGACGGGTTGGAACATACTTAAAATTCAAGCCTTTGCTTTGGGCCAACACCGCCGCTTCGCGGGCAGCTTGATCCAATAACTCAGACAAGGCAAAAGGTTCAGGTTGGGCTTTAACCACACCAGCGTCCAGTTTGGTCAGCTCCAGAATAGCGGCCAGCAACTCTTCCGCTGAATTCAGCGATTGCGTTAAGTTCTGTGCTAATTGTTTAACTTCTTCCTGCTGGCTTTGCTGGCGGATAAGACCACAGAACAAGGCTGCTGCATTAAAAGGTTGCATCAAATCATGGCTGGCGGCGGCAAAAAAACGGGTTTTAGCTGCAGTAGTAGCTTCGAGTTGTTGTTTGGTGTGCTGCAGTTGTTGGTTTAACTCTTCCAGCTCAGCAGTACGGCTTTTCACTCGTTGTTCCAGCGTATTATTGCTTTGCTCCAGTTCACGCTGGACTTCAATAAAAGAGCTGACATCACTGTAAGTGGTGACAAAACCACCGCCAGGCAGCGGATTGCCTAACATTTCGAAAATGCGGCCATCCTGTTGCTGGCGCTGAAATTTATAGCTGCTGCCCTGACGCAAATAATTCAGCCTTTTTTGTATTTCCTGGCAGATTTCCTGTTCAGACAAGGCCTGTCCTGCTAAACCCCGTTGCAGGTTATAACGAATCAACTCCTCAACCGGGCGCCCAACTTCGACTAAGCCTGGTGGATAGGCAAAAAGCTCGAGGTAACGCTGATTCCAGGCTATGACCCGTAAATCTGCATCGACCACACTAATACCCATACTGATGTTGTCGATAGTGGCATGCAATAAGGCCTGATTAAACTGGAACACCTGGCTGGCTTCATCAACAAAACGCGCAACAGATTCAATAGGCAGCTGCGCGTGTTTACCTGAAGCCTGCAGTAAAAGCCGCATCGAGGCACCGCCAACTACTGCAGCCAGACTACGTTCTACTGCTTGCATAAACTGTGGGTTGGCCCACTGCTGTGGTTCCAGCCCGGTTTTGCTGTACCGTTGCAGCAGCTTTTTCGCTTCTTTTTCACCAGCAAAACGCCGCACCAGTAGGTATCCGTCCTGTACGCTCAGTAGCGGATTTGAGTTGTCGGAACTGGGCTGGCTAGGGCGGCGTAAGAAACGGTAGCTCTCCAACCATTCACCTAAACGGGTTTGGCTGAAATGGCTTACTACCAATAGCATCAGGGTGTTGACGGTTAAACTCAACAGCACACCTAAACTGACAGAATCAATCTGACCGCCAAATAGTTGAGTTGGCGCCAACCAATCCATACCCAGAGGCCCGGCTATTAGCCAGTCACCTCCTATAAAACCTGCTCTGGCCAGTTCTGGCAGTAATAAAATATAAGCCCAAATCGCCAGGCCACTGCATAAGGCGGCAATAGCACCCTGGCGGTTGATCCGCTGGCTAAATAATCCAAGGATAAGAGCTGGTGCTAACTGGGCTATAAGAGCAAAAGCCATTAAACCCAGTTGAGCCAGACCTGTGCTGGTGCCTATCCAGCGGTAATACAAGTACCCACAAAACAGCACGGCCAGCATGGACCAGCGTCTTAAGGTCACCACTTTGATTTTTTGCTGGCCTGGATTGTCTGCGTTTTGTTTGCGGTAAATCAGCGGCGTCAGTAAATCGTTAGTGATCATAATGCCCAATACCACAGTGGCTACTATCACCATGCTGGTGGCGGCAGAAAATCCGCCTAAATAGGCCAATAAAGCAATGTCAGTGCGGTTAGCCGCTAATGGCAGTTGCAGTACCACTAAATCCACATTGGCTTGTGGCCCTAGCATCATAATACCAGCCAAAGCCAAGGGCAGGGTGAAGACGCTCATCAGCAGCAGGTAGCCAGGGAATATCCAGCGGGCCTGGTGCAAATGGCTCAGTTGCTGATTTTCGACGAAACTGACATGAAACTGGCGAGGTAAACACAAAGTGGCAATAAAGCCCAGCAGCACATGCACCCAATACACATAAGAAGGCTGGCCTTGTTGCTGAATGTGCTGCACAGACTGGTGTTCGGCGGCTTTACTGAAAATATCCGCCATGCCATCAAACATACCCCAGCAGACAAAAATGCCAATACTCAACAGCGCCAGTAATTTCACCAGTGATTCAAAAGCGATAGCGGCCATCAACCCCGGGTTGGGCTGATGCGCTTTGGCGCTGCGACCAGAAAACAGTAAAGCAAAAACAGCCAGCCAAAGCGTGACATAAAGCCCGGTATCCTGATACCAGGGCCTGTTGTCCTGCATCACGACCAGCGCCTGTATGCTGGTGCTGATAGCCTGCAGTTGCAAAGAAATATAGGGAATAATGGCAATCAGCACTATCAGGGTAGTGAGTATCGCCAATAGGCGGGAATGGCCATAGCGGGTGGCGATAAAGTCGGCAACAGAGGTAATACGATAACGGCGACAGGCGATGGCGATACGACCTATTAAACCAAAGGCAAACCAGAAAAGAATAAGAGAACCTATGTAGGTGGGGGGGATCCACCAGCCATTGACAGCGGCCTGAGCTGTAACACCGTAAAAGGCCCATGAGGTGCAATAAATGGACAAAGCAAAACTGAAAATCCAGGGCGACAGCGGGTGACGGCGCTGCAGCCTGCGGCCCACAGCTCCCACACCTAACAGCACCAATAAATACAGCAAAGACAAAGCCGCGATGGTGCCGAGGCCAATAGTGCTGGCTGGTAAGGTCATAATCATATCACTGGCCACAGAATGTTTTTATTCTGCCCTGATGCCTCGGCAACTGTCCAGCAAGCTGTTGTTCTGAGTCTAGTGCCGGGCCCGGACATTTAACGCGCTGTCCAGCCACCGTCCAGCACCAGGGTCTGAGCTGTGATATGCCGTGCCGCCGGCTCACATAAAAAAGCTGCAGTGCTGGCAATTTCATCCACGCCAATAAAAGCTTTTTGTGGCATTGGTGCCAGCATGATCTGCTCTATCACTTGCTGTTCGGTCAGGTTATGTTCTTTGCTTTGCGCTGCTATTTGTTGATCAACCAGCGGGGTACGGACATAAGCAGGGCAAATGGTATTGATGGTGAAGTCAAAATTAGCGTTTTCTAAGGCGACTACTTTGCTAAAGCCTAATAAACCATGTTTGGCCGCGACATAAGCAGACTTAAAGGGCGAGGCCACCAGCGCATGAATAGATCCAATATTGATGACCCGGCCAAAACCTTGTTGCTGCATACGGGGCAACACAGCTTTGGTTAACATAGCTGGTCCAGTCAGCATCACTTGCAGCAGCTGTTGCCACTTTTGCTCAGGAAAATCTTCCAGTCGCGCTACATGCTGAATACCGGCGTTGTTGATCAGTATATCGACCTGATAAGCCTGAGCACAGGCGTCAATGGACTCTTGCTCTGTTAAGTCCAGCTTTATACTGCTGGCCTGATAACCTGCAGCCTCGAGTTCTTGCTGCCGAAGCTCCAGCTGACCGCTGTTGATATCTGCCAAAATCACATGATGACCCAGACTGCCAAAATGTTCAGCCACCGCAAAACCTATACCCCCAGTGCCGCCTGTTATTAATACATTCATTTTTAACTGCCTATGCTGACAAAACCTTATGTAAGGCAGGTTAAGTGCTGTAACGGGCAACCACAACGGTACTTTAGTGCTATAGCAGATGATTCTTGTATGAAATGGTATTTAGTCGTAACTTTTTGCTGAACCATGGCGTAGCAGAAAACTTTGTTTTGTCTGGCTTGCCAGCTGTGGTAGATTTAAGCTTC
>NZ_JAIWOI010000339.1 GCF_020217005.1 Rheinheimera sp.
TGAACCGGTTATTACCTTGTTCAGCGGGAGGCGTATCTTACACTTCCCAGAATTTGTGTCAAGCCAGCGTTTTGAAATTATTTATCAAACTCACTTCTTAACTTGCTTCGCTTCACTTTTGAGCCTTTCGACTCCACCGCGTTGCGAGGCGGCCATTTTAGTGATTTTCAACTGTGTGTCAAGCGATGTTTTGCATCATTTTTCACTTCAGTTCAAAACCACCCCAGAGCTGCTTTCGCACTACCCCGTTGGCATGGCGCGCATTATAGGGAGTTTTTGGCGGCGTGCAATACTCTTTTTAAGAAAACTTATACTTTTGAGTGCGACAGCCTGAAATTCAAACGAACCGTGCTTTTTTTCAACATTTGTCGCATACTTCCGCAGCAGCAGAGGAAATTCTTATGTCATTAACTTCATATAAAGGTAAAACTCCACAGCTGGCTGAGGGAGTTTATGTGCATCCATCGTCTGTTTTGGTCGGCGATATTCAAATTGGCCTGCATAGTAGTATCTGGCCTTTAGTAGCAGCACGGGGTGATGTGAATATTATCCGTATTGGTGAGCGCACTAATGTGCAGGATGGTTCTGTACTACATGTGTCTCGCCCAACGTCGAAGAATCCGGCCGGTTCTCCTCTTGTTATAGGAGACGATGTTACAGTTGGGCATAAAGTGATGTTGCACGGTTGTCAGTTGGGCAACCGTATTCTGGTCGGTATGGGCGCTATAGTGATGGACGACGTTATAGTAGAAGACGATGTCATTATAGGGGCTGGTAGTTTAGTACCACCAGGCAAAAGATTAGAGTCTGGTTATCTCTATGTAGGTAGCCCGGCAAAACAAGCCAGGGTGCTTAATGAAGCAGAACGAAGTTTTCTGACTCAGTCTGCTATTAACTATGTGGTATTAAAAGATGAGTATCTGGCCGAGCCGTTAGGCTGAGCCATCCAGGTACAACACACCATCTGTATTAAAGCGGTCTGCTTTGGCCGCTTCTTCTATTTGTTCTTCCCAATAAAAGCAGTCTTCTTTTATTTGCTCTAACCAACTTTGATTATCCCAGCCTTGTGGCTTCTTTATATAGATACGTAACCGCAAGCCTGCAGCTAGACAACTACAGCTGACTGAATCGGTGTTTTCATCAAAACTGAAGTCATGATTAAAAATCAGTTGCTGATTCATGCTTTCACCATAGCCGTCAGTTGTTGTAGTACTGGCGTGACATCAGGTTTTACGCCACGCCATATTGCAAAACTTTCAGCGGCCTGACTGACTAACATACCCAGGCCATCTGCACAAAGTGGCACAGCTTGTTGCTGACACCAGTTCAGAAAAGCCGTCGGCTCTTTGCCATACAACATATCATAGGCCAAGGTGCAGTGCTTAAGATGTTGTTCTGCTAACGGCGGTCTTTGTTGGTCCAGTCCACTTGAAGTTGCATTAATCACTATGCTCCATTTTTCGACTGGCACTTCGTTATAACCAGATGCTGTTACTCTGTTATCAAAGAGCCCGGCTATGGTTTGCGCTTTATCTGCAGTTCTGTTGGCTATATGGATATGCTTTACACCAGCAGCTAACAAAGGCCCAACAACACCACGGCAAGCGCCACCCGCACCTAATACTAAAATGGCAGCATCCTGAAGCTCTGCTCCCAGTCGGGTTAAATCAGCCACTAAACCCAAGCCATCGGTGTTATCACCACAAAGCACACCAGCTCTATCTATATATAATGTATTGACCGCACCTGCCTGCAACGCGCGCTCACTAAGTTGTTCTGCTAACTGGTAGGCCTGCTCCTTAAAAGGCACAGTGACATTGCCGCCCCGGCCACCAGCAGCGACAAAGCTAAACCAGCTGTCGGCAAAGGCGTCGACCGGTGCTAAAATGGTCTCGTAACTCAAAGCTTGTGCGGTTTGTTTGGCAAACCAGCTATGGATCAGCGGCGATTTTGAGTGCCCAACAGGATTTCCAAATACAGCGTAACGGTCCACAGGTTCACCATGAAAAAGTTGTTTGACGCGATTTTTAATAAAAGCCAGCCAAATAGCAAGCCACATCCGACTCCGGCGACTACGCCATACGAGCTGATTGGCGGCGAAGCAGCAACCAGGCGTCTGGCCAATAGATTCTATGACATTATGTCGACAGCACCAGAAGCCGCCGCCTTGTATGCTATTCATCCTCTGCCACTGGACAGCATAAGGCAAAAGTTTTTTGAGTTTTTATCCGGCTGGTTGGGCGGCCCTGCTTTGTTTGAACAGAAATACGGTCATCCACGTTTGCGGATGCGCCATATGCCTTTTGCTGTGGATCAACAGATGCGTGATCAGTGGATGTTTTGTATGAATAAAGCCTTGGCAGAAGTAGTTGAAGATAAATTGCTGCGTCAGGGGTTGAGTCATTCGCTGGGGCAACTGGCCAGTCATATGATCAACAGATAATGATTGGCAGATAACACTCAGGCGCCGAAGCGCCTGTAGTTACTCTGTACTTATGAGTGATTAAGCCCTAACCAATCCTGAGGTTGCAGATAACGCTCGTATAATTTCGCTTCCGCACTGCCTGCTTCGGGCTGATAACCATATTGCCAGCGCACTAAGGGTGGCATCGACATCAAAATAGATTCTGTACGACCTCCACTTTGCAAACCAAACAAAGTGCCACGGTCAAATACCAGGTTAAATTCAACATAACGGCCACGGCGGTACAACTGGAACTGACGCTCTGTTTCTGAATAAGCTTTGTCTTTGTTGTTCTGCACTATAGGCAAATAAGCCTTAGTAAAGGCTTCGCCAACTGCCGACATAAAAGCAAAACTCTGTGCAAAACCCGGCTCGTTTAAATCATCAAAAAACAAACCACCTACGCCACGGGTTTCGTTGCGGTGTTTTAAGTAGAAGTACTCGTCGCACCATTTTTTGTATTTAGGGTAATAAGTGGCATCAAACCCATCGCAACAGTCTTTCGCCACCTGATGCCAATGCACTACATCAGCTTCCACCGGATAAAAAGGCGTTAAATCAAAACCACCACCAAACCACCAGACGGGCGCTTCACCTGCTTTTTCGGCGATAAAAAACCGCACATTGGCGTGACTGGTTGGGATATGGGGGTTCAGCGGGTGGATCACCAACGAAACGCCCATGGCCTCAAACTGACGACCCGCCAGTTCAGGCCTGTGTGCGGTGGCTGAAGCCGGCATCTTATCGCCAAACACATGGGAGAAATTCACACCAGCTTGTTCAAACACAGCCCCCTGAGTTAAGACACGGCTACGACCACCACCACCTTCAGCTCTGTCCCAGCTTTCTTCAACAAAGTCTGCAGTGCCATCCGCAGCAGCGAGTGCAGCGCAAATGCTGTCCTGCAGTGCCATTAAAAAAGCTTTTACCTGATGTTTATCGACGTTTTGCATTTGCTTATCTCTTGGTTCGAAGGTGATCAGCCAGCGCGGTAAATATGGCCTGTACTAATATCCCGTATTTCTGATGGCACAGCGCGGCCACCTGTTGCAGCGTCTACTATGACCGCCACTTTATCCGCCAATTGTTGTTGAACTTCGGCTGTGCTGCGGCAAGGCTCGAGGCCGGTTAAATTGGCACTGGTCGAGGTAATAGGCTTACCAAAAGCCTGACACAACTGCTGCACCACAGGGTGGTCGCAGACCCGGATTGCGATGGAATCAAACTGCCCTGTCAACCAGTCACTGCAACGGGCTGAGGCCGGTACCACCCAGGTCACTGCCGCTTTGTCTTTGACACCTGCACTGTCACGCCAGGAGTCCAGCATTAATTGAGTTTGTTCCATGGTTAGCTTGTCGGCTGCAATATAAGGAATCAACTGGGAAAAGTCTGCAGCTATTAAGATTAAGCCCTTGGATTTTGGCCTTTGTTTGACCTGCAACAAAGTTTCGATGGCTAAACTATTATCCGGGTCACAGCCGACACCAAACACAGCTTCAGTTGGATAGGCAATCACCTGACCTTGTCGCAGGGCATTCACAGCAGATGTGAGATCTGTCACTTTTCTGAGTCCTGTATCTGAGGTTTTTCGTCAAAAATGGTTCTGGTCAAGGCCAGAGTCGTCCCTGAAGCTACAGCTTCAATTACTTTGCGTATATAATAGCGGCCTTATTATGCCAGTTCTTTGCAGCTTTAAGGAAACAACGATGAAAGTAGGTATTATCATGGGGTCTAAATCCGATTGGCCCACAATGAAAAACGCGGCCGATATGTTAGATCGTTTTCAAATTGCCTATGAAACCACTGTTGTTTCAGCTCACAGAACTCCACAACTTTTAGCTGACTACGCAACTAATGCAGCTGGTCGTGGCTTAAAAGTCATTATTGCAGGTGCAGGCGGCGCAGCCCATTTACCTGGTATGGCCGCAGCTTTTACCAGCTTGCCAGTCTTAGGTGTGCCAGTGCAGTCTAAAGCCTTAAAAGGTCTGGACTCATTATTATCTATAGTGCAAATGCCAAAAGGTGTTGCAGTGGGAACGCTGGCTATTGGTGATGCAGGTGCAGCCAATGCAGGCTTATTGGCCGCCCAAATTCTGGCGACTTCTGATGCTGAGCTGATGAGCAAAATTGATGCTTTCCGCAAAGAACAAACTGACTCTGTATTGGCTCACCCGAATCCAGCCGAGGAATAAGCAATGAAGGTTCTGGTTTTAGGTGCTGGTCAGTTGGCTCGTATGATGAGTCTGGCAGGTACTCCACTGAATTTAAAAGTCTCGGCTTATGATGTAAACAGCGACACAATTGTTGACCCTGTCACTCAGCAACAACTGGGCACTGGTCTGGCTCAGGCTATAGCCAATGCCGATGTCATCACCTCTGAGTTTGAACATATTCCTTATCCGGTGCAGGAACTGTGTCAGCAAAGCGGTAAGTTTTTACCCAACAGCACAGCGATCAAAGCAGGCGGCGATCGCCGTCAGGAAAAACAACTGTTGGATAAAGCAGGCGTGACCAACGCTGCTTATAAAATTGTGGTGACTGAACAGGATTTTTATCAGGCCATTGAACAACTGGGTTTGCCACTGGTGCTGAAAAGCGCTTTAGCCGGTTATGACGGCAAAGGCCAATGGCGCTTAAAAACTCAGGCGGACGCACAAGCCATTTGGGCTGATATTCAGCAGTTTATGGCAGGCGCCGATCACACTTTGCCTCAGGCTATAGTGGCAGAGCAGTTTGTCCGCTTTGACCGTGAAGTCAGCTTAGTCGGAGCCCGTAATCAGGCCGGCGATATGGTGGTCTACCCACTGACAGAAAATCATCATGTCGCTGGTGTACTGGCAGTGTCTTTGGCCTTGCCGGGTCAGCAGGAATTGCAGCAACAAGCCAAGCAGATGTTTGAAGCTGTAGCCAGCGCTTTGGATTATGTGGGTGTATTGGCACTGGAGTTTTTTCAGGTGGGTGACCAACTGTTGGTCAATGAGATAGCACCACGGGTGCATAACTCAGGACACTGGACTCAACAAGGTGCAGACACCTGTCAGTTTGAAAACCACTTAAGAGCTGTTTGTGGTTTGCCTTTGGGCAGCACAGCTTTAGTGCGCCCTACTTTGATGGTAAATATTCTGGGTGAAGATCATGTCAGCCCTGCCGTCTTAAGCTTGCCAAGCTGCCATTTGCACTGGTACGGCAAGGGCAAAAGACCTGGCCGCAAAATGGGCCATATCAATTTAAGTGCCACCAGCACCAGCGAACTGGCACAGCGTTTTGATCTGCTGCGTCAGCATTTACCAGAGCAGGAATTCCCTGAGCTGGATTTAGTAGCGGCACGCTTAAAACAACTGCAATAGCAGATCTGCAGTGAGCGAAAAGGCCCAAGCGGGCCTTTTTTATTTGCTGCCCGTTTAGTACCCAGCTTTAACTGCCCTGCACTTTCTGACATTTCTTACTGGCACAGAGTAACTTCACACCAGAAGCCGAAGGCTTTTCCATCAAAAGTGGATAGTTACAGAACTGACATTGCCCCTCGACAGGCTTAAAATTCAACAGGCATTTGCAGTCCGGGTATCTGCTGCAGCCGTAAAAGGCTTTGCCGTATTTACTGGTACGCTCCAGCAACTGGCCTTTTTTGCATTCAGGACAAGCCAGATCACTGGCTTCAGGTTCATCGGCATGCACCACAAAATGACAATGTGGGTAGTTACTGCAACCAATAAACATACCGTAGCGGCCATTTTTCACTGCCAGCTCGTTTCCGCACTCTGGACAAAGTTGATCTTCCAGCACTTTAACCACTGTATTTTCATGTGGATGCAGAGCTTTCAGGTAATTACAGGCTGGATAGTTGCTACAGCCTAAAAAAGGTCCGTTTTTGCCACTTTTAATCTGCAGCGCATGGCCGCACAGAGGACAAGGCTCTGCGGTTTTTTCGTGTTGAAAAAGTGTATCGTCAGACTGGGACATACAAAGGCCATAGAAGAAAACTGGCAAGATTATATACCCAAAGTAATTGGAGTTGCAGCAAGGCTTACAACGAAAAAGGCCGCTTAATGCAGCGGCCCTGTAGGTTCGTCAAAAATAAGGTCTTCCATCTGGGCATAAGCATTTTCACGACCAGGCACATTAAACAGCACCATCAACACCACCCATTTTAAATCGTCCAGACTGACAGAACTCTGATCCAAGTCCATCACTCTGTCCAATACCATCTCGCGGGTGGGCGCGTCCAGCACGTTGATTTGTTCCAGAAACAGCAGGAAACCCTGACACTCAGTCTCCAGCTTACGTTGCTCTTCCACAGTGTAAATACGGACTGCGGTCGAATTCACTTTGGTTAAATAGGGCTTAACATGACTTTCCTGCAAGGCAGACAACGAATCCAGCCAACGCAGGGCCTTAAAAATATCATCATCATGGAAACCAGCTTTGCTGAGCTCACGCTGCAGATCGGCATGATTTACATAAATTTCTGACTCATTGTGGATATAGTTTTCAAACAAATATATGAGGATATCAAACATAGTCAGGCCCTCCTCACTCTGATGTAACCACCAGGTACTGCTGCCACTTCACCGGCCAATTCCAGTTGAAGTAATTCAATCGAGACTTGCGCTACAGATAAACCACTACGCTCTGCTATTAGATCAATTGCAGTGGCCTCATCACCTACGTTAGCCAACAAGCTGTCGTCAAACAAGTCTGTTTGTAATTTTTTTTCTTTGTCCTTTACAGTACTTAGACTGTTATTTTGTAAAAAGCTCCATTCTTCTATGATATCGGCGACACAAGTGGTTAATTTAGCACCTTGCTGAATAAGCTGATGGCAGCCCGCAGCCTGCGGATTGTAGATAGAACCTGGGATCACAAAGAGTTCACGACTGTAGTCTGCGGCATAACCAGCGCTGATTAAAGAACCACTTTTTAGCGCGGCCTCGACCACTAAAGTCCCCAAACTTAAGCCGACCACTATACGATTGCGTAGCGGAAAATGATCTCCTTTCGGAGGCACGTCAGGCAGAAATTCAGAAACCAAAGCGCCGCTGTTGGCAATGTCAGCGGCCAGCTCTTTATGTTGAGGCGGATACACTGTATCAAAACCATGGCCAAGCACGGCTATGGTGTTGCCACGTACTGACAAAGCACCTCTGTGGCTACAACCATCTATACCTTTGGCCATGCCGCTGGTGATAGTTAATCCTAATCGGCATAAATCGGCGGCGAAGTTAAAGGCTACTTGTTTACCAGTGGCGGTGGGCTGGCGACTGCCCACTATGGCAATCTGCGCTTCATTCAGTAGAACCGGGTTACCTTTGATAAACAAGGCAAAAGGCGGCTGTTTAATTTGGCTGAGTAATTCAGGGTAAAGCGGGTCTGTATAGCGGATAAAATGGTGATCGGGGCTAGTTTGCAGCCACTGCATACAATGTTCAATGCGCCCTGGCGTAATGGCCCTGTGGCATTGAATTTGACCAGCAGTAAAGCCCAATTGCTGTAGTTGAACATCATCCAACTGATGGAAATCTGCGGCAGTTACCAGCCCAGCCCACTGCTGATGCTTCAGCCTGTCCATAGACGGAATAGCAGCTAAACGGATCCAATGCTCGAGGTCATCCATAATCCTCTCCCTTGTAAGATCATCAAAGATTACCTATTAAATCTCCAACCCTTACTGGTAGCTCAGTATGTAAGATCATCGCAAAGCTGCTATGCTCACTCACTTTGACGATCATGAGCTGACCAACTAATTCAGTCGGCATTTCATCTGTTGAGCCAACCACTTCGTGCAAAATACGCTGCAATTTATCACTATCTTCCGGATAGGAAGGTCTATCGCCAAAATCAACCACTGCAGGTGAGGGCCGAAAAATGCCAAGCAGATGACCGGGTTGCAACTGAGCATTCAGGCCTTGATTCAGCAGCACAATTTCGCCTTTAGCAAACTCGCGCCATTCGGAGGCGCTATCCACTATCACACCTGACACCTGGGTGTCAGGCGATTGCAGTTGAAAAAAGTCCGGATACACAGACCGCAGAGGCATGGGTAATAACCTGTCCCCTTGCTTCACTTCCCGCCTGGATTTTTGCACTTCTATCCGGCTGATCTGCTGATCGTCAACCAAAGTTGGGGGCAATACTTTTGCTTCCGCCATTAATACGGCTTCATAACCTAAAACATCGCCGCTTTGTGGGTCTTCATAGACTTCGCCCTGACGGTAAATGCCATAGCGTTGAGTTTGGTCCAGCTCCCCCCGAACATAAAGCAGATGACCAGATACAGCATTTTTCACATTCTCCTTTCCACCCAAAATGTATGGCAGACTTTCCAATTGATTTTCTGAGACCAGTTGTTCTTCTGACAAAAAAGGTTCTATCCCTGCAAGCGATATTGAAGGCACTGCTTTCTCTGCCTTTGTCAGCCGACGAACTTTAGGAGTTAATTTGATTGTGCCAGCGACAGCGGTATCGCTTTGGACTTGCGTCGCTGTTGGGGTACTTGTTGTGACTCGCTGACTATTTAGAGTGAGTATTGGCTGCCCATCCGCATCAAATTGCAAATGCAACTCATCACCGGGATAAATCAGATGAGGATTCTTTACTTGAGGGTTCAGCTTCCATAAGCGCGGCCATAACCAAGGCTGTTGCAAATACAAACCAGCAATGTCCCATAAGGTATCTCCGGCTTTCACCTGATACAGACTGGGAGCATCGGCCTTGAGTTTCAGCTCATCAGCCACCAAATCTGAACTAAGAACTGCTGAGAAGCTGAGCAAAATAGCGAGAAGCTGTTGTCGCATAACACCATCCCCATCTGTACTTATAGTAATTCTTGCACACTAAGCTATTCATACTGTGCATAAATGGCTAAAATTAGACCATAGCACAGCCAATTGAACATAGACGACTTTTGTAGGTTCCATGACAGTATTAACAGTTTTACATTATCCAGACGACCGTTTACGCACAGTTGCTGCGGAAGTAGCTGAAGTAACGGCAGAAATTAAGCAACTGACAGCAGATATGCTGGAAACCATGTATGCCGAAAATGGCATAGGTTTAGCAGCCACTCAGGTCAATGTGCATAAGCGTGTGGTCGTGATCGATATTTCAGAAAACCGTGACGAGCCAATGATTTTTATCAACCCGCAAATCATTGCCAAAAGTGGTGACACGGAGTACGAAGAAGGCTGCTTGTCTGTACCGCAAAGCTACGCCAAAGTAGAGCGCGCCGCCGCAGTGACAGTCAAAGCACAAAACGAAAAAGGCGAATGGTTTGAGCTGCAGGCCGAAGGTTTGCTAGCCATTTGTTTGCAGCACGAGTTGGATCATTTAATGGGTAAGTTGTTTATCGACTATTTATCGCCATTAAAGCGTGACCGTATTAAGAAAAAGCTGGAAAAAGAAGCTCGTCTGGCAGCCCGTTAATCAAGCAGGAATTATTTTGACCACTCCTTTACGTATTATTTTTGCGGGCACACCAGATTTCGCTGCCCGCCATCTCGCTGCCCTGCTGGATTCTCCTCATCAGGTGATTGCCGTCTA
>NZ_JAIWOI010000340.1 GCF_020217005.1 Rheinheimera sp.
CAGTCAACCCGACAGACCTGCAGGTCGTGGTCACCAATTACAACAAAGCCCGGTAAAGCAGCTAGCGCTGCAACACGATATTCCGGTGTATCAACCGAAGTCATTAAAAAAAGCCGCTGCTCAACAAGAATTAGCGGCGTTAAATGCCGATTTGATGGTCGTGGTGGCTTATGGCCTGATCCTGCCTCAAGCTGTGCTGGATGCGCCACGTTTAGGTTGTATCAACGTACACGGCTCCTTGTTACCACGCTGGCGTGGTGCGGCTCCTATTCAACGTGCTATTTGGGCGGGCGATGCCGAATCCGGCGTCACTATTATGCAAATGGATATAGGCTTGGATACTGGCGCTATGCTGAGCAAAGTCAGCACCCCTATAGCAGCAGATGAAACCAGCACCAGCCTGTACGACAAACTGGCTCTGACCGGCCCTGTCGCTTTAGTGGATGCTCTGGCTAATCTGCAAGCTCTGCAAGCTGAGGCTCAGCCACAGCAGGATGATTTGGCGAACTACGCCGAGAAATTGTCCAAAGAAGAAGCTTTGTTAGATTTCAGCAAGCCAGCCATAGCGCTTGAACGCGAAATCCGCGCTTTTAACCCATGGCCAATGAGCTATCTGCAATTGGGTGCTCAGCAGCTAAAAATCTGGCGTGCAGTGACAGAACCCGGCTCAGGTCAGGCTGGTCAGGTCTTGAGAGTGGATAAAAAAGGCATAGCTATTCAAACTAGTAATGGCGTGTTGGTGATCACTGAATTGCAACCCGCTGGCAAAAAAGCCATGAAAGTGGTGGATTTCCTCAATGGTCGCGCCGACTGGTTTCAACCAGGCCAGATGTTGAGTGGCACTCATGAGTAAAAATTTACGTGCCCTGGCAGCAACAGCCTGTTATCAGGTGGTGGATCAGGGCAAATCTTTATCCGAGGTGTTACAGAAAGCTCAGCAAGAGCTGGAATCCCCTTTAGATAAAGCCCTACTGCAGGAAATCTGTTTTGGTGTGATGCGCTATTTGCCCCAGCTGGAAACTGTTTGTCAGAAGCTGATGGATAAACCGCTGGTGAAACATCTGCGTCCTTTGCAGTTTTTAATTTATGTCGGCTTGTATCAATTAAAATTTCTGCGGGTACCAGACCATGCCGCCATAGGCGAAACCGTAGAAGCGGCCCGGGCCTTAAAAGGCCAAAGCCTGACAGGTTTAATTAACGCCGTGTTACGTTCAGCGCAACGCCAGCCAGAAGTCTTTGATTTTCAGGAAGCACCTTTACCGGTCCGCTACAATCATCCGGGCTGGATTATTCAGCAACTGCAACAGGCGTATCCGCAGCAGTGGCAGCAGATTTTGGATGAAAATCAGCAAAAAGCACCTTTATGGCTGAGGGTGAATCAGTTACGGATCTCACCGGAAGCCTATCTGGCCGCTCTGGCTGAACAAGGCATAGCCGCTTCCCAGCCTTTTGCTTATTTACCTTGTGCCCTGCTGCTGGATCAGGCTTCTGATGTCACCTTATTACCAGGTTATACCGAAGGCTGGTTTTCAGTGCAGGACGGTGCAGCTCAGCATGCAGCCTATTTCTTGGGTGCACGCAATAAAGATTCGGTATTAGATGCCTGCTGCGCTCCGGGTGGCAAGACCTGCCATATTCTGGAGCTGGCACCAGAAGCTGATGTATTAGCGCTGGATAAAGACCCGCGCCGTTTAGACAGAGTCTATGACAATCTGGACCGTTTAGGTTTAGATGCCAGAGTCATGGCGGCTGATGCGGCAGACCCGGACGACTGGGCTGGTTTTCAGACCTTTGACCGTATCTTGCTGGACGTGCCTTGCTCTGCCACTGGCGTGATCCGTCGCCACCCTGATATTCGCTGGTTACGGAAAAAAACTGACATAGCGCCACTGGTTGAGCTGCAGCAACAAATTCTGCGCAAGATCTGGCCTTTATTAAAGCCTGATGCTGAATTATTGTATGCCACCTGCTCTGTGTTGCCGGAAGAAAACCTGCAACAAATTCAGACCTTTTTAGCAGAACATCCAGATGCAAAATTGATCCCATTGTCCGACTCTCATTCAGAGCTTCACTGGCAAATTATGCCCGGGCAGCAACAGATGGACGGTTTCTTTTATGCCAAACTTCGCAAGACAAAGCGGTAACGCAGAGGCTTTATGAAAATTATCATTCTGGGTGCAGGACAGGTCGGTGGTACTTTAGCTGAAAACCTGGTGGGTGAACAAAACGATATCACTGTCGTCGATATTAATATTGAGAAACTGCGAGCCCTGCAGGATAAATATGATTTACAGGTAGTACATGGCCATAGTGCCCACCCGGATATATTAAAGCGTGCAGGTGCCGAAGACGCCGATATGATTATCGCTGTTACCAGCAGCGATGAGGTCAATATTGTCGCCTGTCAGGTGGCGTATAGTATCTTTAATACACCGCTGAAAATTGCCCGTATCCGTACTAACCAATATCTGAAATATCGTGACCAGTTGTTTAACAAAGACGATATGCCTGTCGATCATTTTATCTCTCCTGAGACCCTGGTAACCGACTATATCAAGCGCCTGATCGACTATCCTGGAGCCTTGCAGGTGGTGGAGTTTGCTGAAGGCCGGGTTAGTTTAGTTGCAGTAAAAGCTTATTATGGTGGATTACTCGTAGGTCATGCTTTATCCACCTTAAAGCAGCATATGCCGCATGTGGACGCACGGGTAGCCGCTATTTATCGTCGTGGCCATGCTATTAAGCCCTTAGGCACCACAGTGATAGAAGCAGACGATGAAGTATTTTTTGTCGCCGCAACTAAGCATATCCGCGCTGTGATGAGCGAGCTGCAAAAGCTGGAGAAAAGCTATCACCGCATCATGATCGCTGGTGGCGGTAACGTAGGTTATGGTTTGGCCCGGGCTTTAGAAAAAAATCACAGCGTGAAGCTGATAGAACGCAGCAAAGAACGGGCTGAATACCTGTCGAGCGCTTTGGACAATACAGTAGTGTATGTTGGCGATGCGTCGGATCCTGAACTGCTGGAAGAAGAAAACATCGAACAAGTGGATGTGTTTTTAGCCGTCACCAACGACGATGAAGCCAATATTATGTCCGCCATGCTAGCCAAACGCATGGGCGCACAAAAAACCATGGTGTTAATTAAACGTGGCGCTTATGTCGATTTACTGCAAGGAGGCGAAGTAGATATAGCCGTATCACCACAGCAAGCGACCATATCAGCCCTGCTGACTCATATCCGTCGTGGTGACATAGTGAACGTTTACTCACTGCGCAGAGGCGCTGCTGAAGCCATTGAAGCTGTAGCTCATGGTGACAAATCGACGTCCAAAGTAGTAGGTCAGGCTATTGGCCAGATTAAACTGCCACCAGGTGCGACCATAGGCGCCATAGTGCGTGGCGATGAAGTTTTAATTGCCCACGATAATGTGGTGATTGAAACTGACGACCATGTGATTTTATTTTTGGTGGATAAAAAGTACATCACCGAAGTAGAACGCTTATTCCAGGTCAGCGCGATATTTATTTGATGTTCTACCCGCTCATCATTGCAACAGCAACTCCCTAAGTAATTGCTGTTGCAGCGCGACGACAAGCGAGATAGTCCCCGGGAGCATAGTAGTCCTATGTGACCGGGGCTACGAGCGCAGTCAACAAAGCTGCAGCTGCAAGTACGACGGGAGAGCTAGTCTTTCCAGAACGCCGCAGTAAACAGTACTAACAGCGTAAAAATTTCCAGACGACCGAAGATCATAGCCACAACCAAAATCCACTTACCAGCATCCGGTACTGAAGCAAAGTTGGCAGCCACTTCCCCTAAACCAGGACCTAAGTTGTTTAAACATGCCGCTGTGGCGGTAAAAGCGCTGATATTGTCCATCCCCACCAACAACAGCAACAACATAATGACGACAAATACAAAAGCGTAAGCAGCAAAAAAGCCCCAGACAGCTTCCACTATCCGATCCGGTACAGGCCGGCGGCCCAGCTTGATCGAATACACTGCCCGAGGGTGTACTAATCTGTTTAGTTCTCTTTTGCCCTGCAAAAACAGCAGCAAGACACGAACAACCTTTAAACCACCAGCTGTAGAACCAGCACAGCCACCGATAAAACTGGCGAAAATCAGCAATATAGGCAAAAAAAGCGGCCAGCTGGAAAAGCTTGCAGTAGAGAAACCAGCAGTAGTCGACATAGACACAGCCTGAAATAGGCCATGGTTCAAAGCACTTTGCCAATCCGGATATATTTGCTCTTCAAACAGAACTAAGAAGCAAATCAGCATCAAGGCCAATTGGATGGCGATAAAAGCTCTGAGTTCAGGGTCACGCCAGTAAGTTTTGATATTTTTGCCGCGGATGGCGGCAAAATGCAGTGGAAAATTGACAGAGCTGATTAACAAAAACAGCGCGCAAATCATATTGATACTTACACTATTAAAATAGCCGATGCTGGCGTCATAAGTAGAAAAGCCACCTATAGCCACAGTGGAAAAAGCATGGCAAATGGCATCAAAGGCATTCATGCCCGCGACATAAAAAGCCAGAGCACAGGCGATGGTAATACCCAGATAAATAAACCAGAGGTGTTTAGCAGTGTCCGCAATGCGGGGGGTCATTTTATTATCTTTTACCGGACCAGGTGTTTCAGCCCGGTACAACTGCATGCCCCCTACGCCTAACATCGGCAGAATAGCTACTGCTAATACAATGATCCCCATACCACCAAACCATTGCATCTGCTGGCGGTAATACAAAATAGCTTTGGGTAAGCTTTCTAATCCTGTCAGTACAGTAGCGCCAGTGGTGGTTAAACCGGAAAAGGATTCAAACATACTGGCGGCCAGATTCATATCCGGATTTTCTGTCAACCAAAAAGGCAAAGCTCCGACAGCACCTAGTACGGTCCAGAACAACACCACTATTAAAAATCCTTCCCGCACTTTTAATTCAGACTTTTCTTTGCGGTTTGGGTACCAGACGGTAAAACCAATCAGCAGTGATAGAAAAAACGATAAAATAAAGGGAACACCAGCGCCGTCCTGATACCAGTAGGCAATGAAAGCCGGAGGTACCATGGTGATACTGAAAATCGCTATCAGCAGACCCAAAATCCGGATAATGGAACGGTATTGCATCAGGTATCCTGCTCCGGTGGCTGATGCCACACTAAGGTGGCTTGTGGTTCTTTAAGTCTGACTATAGTCTGCATAAACTGCTGTTCAAATTCCTGTTGGTCACTTTGAGCAATGCGCACTGTCAGGTGCACTTGCTGCCCAAACTCTTGCTGATCAATGAGCCAGCGATTTTGCCACAGCCTTTGCATGGCCTCAAAAACGGCATAAGGCATCAGAAGAGAGGCCTGATGCCGTACTGGTATAAATTCGCGTTGTGCCAGCGTCAGCGTTTGCCGCACTGCGTCACTGTAAGCACGCACTAATCCGCCAGTGCCCAGCTGAATGCCGCCATAATAACGCACCACGGCAGCACAAAGCCCTACCATACCCGAACCTTGTAAAACGGCCAGCATAGGTTTACCGGCAGTCCCCGAAGGCTCTCCATCGTCGCTGAATGCCTGTGGTTGTCCCGTAGGTCCTGCAGGCAACAGCATAGCACTGCAGACATGAGCGGCCTGCGGATGCTGTTGTTTTTGCTGACGAATAATCTGCTGGCCTTCAGCCAGACTTTGTATAGGCCATAACGTACATATAAAACGGCTGCGTTTGATTTCTTGTTCAGACGAAACCGTTTTAGCCAATACCCAACTGCCGGACATCAAAGCGCCTAAGCGAGTTTTAAATCACGGGTCATATTTTCGTTGCGGTCTTTGTGTACTATGACGTTATCTTCAATCCGGATACCGCCGTATTTACGGAATTCAGCCACTTTATCCCAGTTGACCGCTTTACCATGGGCCGTATCTTTTAAATCAGCCAGTAAAGAGTCAATAAAATACAAACCCGGTTCTATGGTAAAGACCATGTTGGCTTCAACCAGACGAGTAGTCCGTAGGAAAGGATGGTCGGCAGGCGCAGCGACATGAGTGCCGCGTTCATCCGCCATAAAACCACCGACATCATGCACCTGCAAGCCTAAGTGATGACCCAGGCCATGTGGGAAGAAGGTGCGGCTGATACCGGATTCTACAATGCCTTCAGCAGACATCTGCACAAAGTTAAAGTCAGCCAGAATTTTCGCTATATGCTGATGCGCTTCGATATGAAGATCAGGGTATTTGATGCCTGGCTTTAAACCATCCACCAGTTTCAGCTCTATGTCGGTCATGGCATTGATCAGCGCAGCAAATTCATCGTCTAAAAAGCTGTAAGTACGGGTAATATCCGCCGCGTACCCATGAAAGCTGGCGCCAGCGTCAATTAAAAATGAATGAAACTGCTGTGGCTTTTTTCGCTCTAAAGCCGTGTAGTGTAAAATGGCGGCGTTTTGATTTAGGGCGATAATATTGCCATAAGGCACTTCGTTTTCACTCTGACCTACCGCAGCTAAGTAGGCCAACTGAATATCAAACTCTGAGCCACCGGCCATAAAAGTTGCTTTGGCAGCATTATGCCCAGCCACAGCAATTCGATTCGCCTGACGCATGCAGGCGAGCTCATAATCGGTTTTATAAGCCCTGTGGTAATGCAGATAGCTGATCACCCCTTCCGGGTTAATTTCGCTAAAACCTAAAGCTGTCGCCACTTCAATGTGTTCACCCAGATAAGCCATACGAGCTTTGTCATAGGGTAAAATACGTTCAACCTGATTGGCTTTTTCCAGAATTTGAATATCAAAAAAACCAGACCAGAACGAATCCGGGGCGTCTGGCACTTTGTGCCAAAAGTCTTTTGGCAGATAAAAAGCCAATTTAGGTTTATTGACGCCATCGACAATCAGCCAGCAATTCGGGTTATCAACCACTGGGATCCAGGCTTTAAAGAGCGGATTGACTTTAAAGGGGTAATCCATGTCATCGAGAAATTGACGCTTTGCCTGGCCCGAATGGATCACCAGTGCATCCAGGTTTTCTCGGGCCAGTACGGCTTTAGTGCGTTGCTGCAACGTAAATAAGTGAGCAGCATATAGTTCTTGATAAGCTGGGCGCATAAGTTCAAATTCCATTAATTCGATACGAAGATATTCTGTCAGTTTACCTTGGATGAAGAAAAAGCCCTCAGGCTTTAGCTCCTACCCGCATTTGCGCCAAAGGCTCAAAAATATGCTGATTTCTCTGCATTTTTAAACTGTATATCTGGTAATACATCATGACATTTTTCACATAGTCACGGGTTTCTTTAAAAGGGATAGTCTCCACCCAAATATCCAGAGGCACTGAGCCATCTTTGGGGATCCAGGATTTTACCCGGCTAAAACCAGCGTTATAGGATGCCGTTGCAAAAACTACATTATTGTCGGTATTTTTCATCAGGTAATTCAGATAATAAGTACCGTAATTAATATTGGTGACCGGATTATACAACTGCTCGACCGGCACACGACGTCCGGTAATATGCTTAGCTGTAGCAGGCATAATTTGCATCAAACCATGGGCTCCGACGGGAGATTTTGCTGTCGGAATAAAGGTACTTTCACGCCGAGCTATGGCCATGGCCCAAGCGGGATCCACTTTAGCCTTTTTCGAGTAAGTCTGAATTTCTTTATTAAAAGCCATAGGGAAACGTAAATCTACATCGTCCCAGTAGCCAGCTTTTGCGAGCGCCACTATAGCATTGTCATACCAACCAAGCTCATAGGCTAACTTAGCAGCACTGAACTTTTGTAAATCACTGCCATACTGTTGCAAATGTGTCAGTTCGCGTTTGGCCGCATTAGGTCGTTTAATCGCTTGCCATTCTTTCATCCGACGCACAGGGGCACTACTTTTAAAGGCTAAAAAATCCGTGGCAGACACTGGCACTGGTTTATGTGCAAGACTTGGAGCCTGGCCTAAATGCGCGGCGGCCAGATAACCATAGTAACTGCGTAGTTTTGCCAATTGTTGATAAATATGCGTCGCTGACTCTTTCAAATCCACTTGCTGATAAGCGCGGGCCAACCAATACTGACTGGAGTCCTCTTCCGCTAAATCTTTAGGCAATGCTTTCACCGCTTCAATCACAGCGTACCAATCTTTTTTGCGTAATAAACTGGCCAGTTGCCATTGCACAAACAACTGGTCTTTATATTCTGCAGGCACCATGGCTATAAATTTGTCTGCGCGAGGATCGTTTTTGCTGGCTAAAGCAACGGCTATCTGACGAGCTGTAATAGCACGATTTTCATTACTAAAGGCCGGGTCATGAGCGAATCTGTTCCAGACATCAATAGCTTGCTCAGGCTTTTTCCAAACCAGCTTTTGTATACCATAAGCAGCTAAATCGCGTTCAAGCGGACTGCGTAGAGGAAGGAATTTTTTGCGATACACTAAGGAAGGATTATCCATCACCTGCACCCACTTCTCAGCCAGATACTGCTGCTCCTTCGGTAGTAGACTACGCAAGTAGGGTAACATACGCTGATTGTCCGCTTTAACAGCGGCCAACACTCTTTGCCAGACAGCATCAGGAGTGCGCTGACCCGCTTTGCGCCAGCGATCAAAAATAGCATCGCACTCATCAGGCCTTGATTTTCCTACTGCCCATAAATCCCTTACCGCTGGCCATACAGCCGCAGGTTTTTCCAGTACAAGCCGCATTTCCAGAGCCTGGCAATCCAACACTACGTCAGAGCCATATTGATAGTTTTTCAGAAATAACTGTGCTTGTTTTCGATCAGCCAGATAAATCAGCCAGCGTTTACGTAAAGTGCGCTCTAGCGGAGTGCCCTGATGTTCTTGCATAAAACGCACTACGGCGTTGGTATCGTGCAAAGATTTGCTTAACCACTCCAGCTCCAGATAAGGCTGTAGCGGGTACGCCTGCATTTCTTTTAAGACTTTTTTCGCCTGGGCTTCTGTTAGTTTGTGAATATTTTTCTCAGCCAGTTCAAAACGCTTACGCATGCCCTCATTAATGGCATGGGCGGGAAACACGACGGACAAGGCGGCGGTTGCCAGCAACCAAAGCGATGGACGGAAAACAGAGGAGAAACGCCACATACAAATAATTACCACCTATAGTTACTGGAACATCTATCGCAAATTCAAACAAGTGTTTAAATAACGGTTGAAATTTTTACTGAACCGCGACACACTGACTCTGCAATAGACTCATCTTACCAGTTGCGAATAAAAGCAATAGTCCACCCTATCGGACGAAGGAGAACATTCATGATCTACCAGAGTAACAGCATCACCGTCGCCTATCTGGCGGACGGTATTGCCGAGTTTACCTTTAATGCCGCAGGTTCTGTTAATAAATTTGACCAACAAACCTTAGCAGATTGTCGCGCCGCTTTGAATCTGCTGCATGCAGATAAAAACCTCAAAGGCGTGATTTACACCTCAGGAAAAGATGCATTTATCGTAGGTGCCGATATTACTGAGTTTTTAGGTACATTCCAGCAGCCAGAAGCTGAACTTATCCCCTGGATCAAATCTGCCTCCGACGTCTTTGACCTGGCCGAAGATTTACCAGTTCCGACCATAGCTGCTATTCGTGGTTTTGCCTTAGGCGGTGGTTTCGAGTGGACTTTAACTGCAGATTACCGTGTCGCCGACACTACAGCCAAAGTAGGTTTACCAGAGGTAAAACTGGGTTTAATGCCGGGTTTTGGTGGTTCAGTGCGTTTACCTCGCGTCATTGGCGCTGACGGCGCTATGGAATGGATCACGACAGGTAAAGAACGTGGCGCTGACGCTGCCTTAAAAGAAGGTGCTATTGACGCTGTTGTAGCACCAGAGAAATTAAAAGACGCCGCCTTGTCGATGATCAAGGATGCGATAGCTGGCAAATTAAATTGGCAGAAAAAACGTGCTGCCAAATTACAGCCATTAAAGCTGAATAAAATTGAAGCCACCATGAGCTTCAACACCGCCAAAGGCATGGTGTTTGCCAACG
>NZ_JAIWOI010000341.1 GCF_020217005.1 Rheinheimera sp.
CAGGTAAGCATTACCCAGCGCCTATGGTCGCCGTTGAAACTATCGAAGCTGCAGCCCGCTTAGACCGCGCTGGGGCTGTGGCTTTAGAAAACGCCTCTTTTGCCAAACTGGCAAAAACTACTGCTGCTTCGGCCCAGATTGGTTTATTCCTCAATGACCAGTTGATTAAAGGCAAGGCGAAAAAAGCAGCCAAAACGGCCACCAAAGACATTAAAAAAGCAGCCGTTTTAGGTGCAGGTATTATGGGTGGCGGCATCGCCTATCAGTCAGCACTCAAAGGTGTGCCTGTGGTGATGAAAGACATAGCCGAAAAAGCTTTAGAGCTGGGTATGGGTGAAGCCACTAAGTTATTAAACAAGCAAGTTGAACGCAAAAAGTTAGATGCTGTAGGTATGGCCAAAGTGATTGCCAGCATCCAGCCGACTTTGAGCATGGAACCTGTAAAAGCCGTTGATATTGTGGTTGAAGCTGTAGTGGAAAACCCAAAAATTAAAGGTGCAGTACTAAAAGAAGTGGAAGAGCTGGTGGCCGCTGATGCCATTATTACTTCCAATACTTCAACCATCTCCATTGATTCTTTAGCGGCCAACTTAAAAGACCCAAGCCGCTTCTGTGGTATGCATTTCTTTAACCCTGTGCACCAAATGCCATTGGTAGAAGTGATTCGTGGCAAAGACACCAGTGAAGAAACAGTAGCTGCTGTAGTAGCTTACGCAGCCAGAATGGGTAAATCCCCTATTGTGGTCAACGACTGCCCTGGTTTTTATGTCAACCGCGTCTTGTTCCCGTACTTTGCAGGCTTCAGCAAACTGGTTTTAGACGGTGCTGACTTTGCCAAAGTCGACAAAGTGATGGAAAAAACCTTTGGCTGGCCTATGGGCCCGGCTTACTTGCTGGATGTAGTAGGTTTAGATACTGCCTTCCACTGCACAGACGTGATGGCCGCAGGTTTCCCAACTCGCATGGGTAAAGTGGAAAACGACCCTGTCGCGCTGATGTATCAGGCACAACGTTTCGGTCAGAAAAACGGTGTGGGTTTCTATGCGTACAGCAAAGATGCCAAAGGCAAGCCGAAAAAAGACTCGGACGCCGCATCCTATGACTTGCTGGCTAAAGCTGGAGCTTCAGGTGTGGAATTCGGCGCGGACGACATTATTGCCCGTTGTATGGTACCAATGATTAACGAAGTGATCCGCTGCTTAGAAGAAGGCATAGTGGCCACAGCAGCTGAAGCTGATATGGGCTTAATTTACGGTTTAGGTTTCCCTCCGTTCCGTGGTGGTCCGTTACGTTACGTCGACACCATTGGCTTGGCTAACTTTGTGGCTTTAGCTGACAAATACGCCCACTTAGGTGAAATCTATCAGGTCACAGACAAAACCCGCGCCATGGCAGCTTCTGGTGCCGTGTTCTACCCGGTTTAAGGCGGAGAGAAACAAATGAAACAAGCAGTGATAGTTGATTGTATCCGTACCCCTATGGGTCGTTCTAAAGCAGGTATCTTCCGTAACGTGCGTGCAGAGGAATTATCCGCTTATGTGATGGCCGCTTTGGTCGAGCGTAACCCGGCTTTAGATCCAGCCGAAATTGACGATGTGATCTGGGGTTGTGTACAACAAACTCTGGAACAAGGTTTTAACGTCGCGCGTAATGCCGCCTTGTTAGCTGGTATTCCGCATTCTGTACCAGCTGTGACGGTCAACCGCCTTTGTGGTTCATCGATGCAAGCCTTACACGACGCAGTACGAGCCATTCAAACCGGTATGGGCGAAGTGTATTTAATTGGTGGTGTGGAACATATGGGCCATGTGCCTATGACCCACGGCGTGGATTTCCACCCAGGTTTAGGCAAAAACATTGCCAAAGCTGCAGGCATGATGGGTTTAACCGCTGAGCTGTTAGGTAAACTGCACGGCATCAGCCGTCAGCAACAAGACGAATTTGGTGCCCGTTCGCACCGTTTGGCGTATGAAGCCACGCTGCAGGGTCGTTTTAAAAACGAAATTATCCCGGTACAAGGCCATGATGCCGACGGCGTACTGAAAGTCTTTGATACCGACGAAGTAATACGTCCAGAAACCACAGTAGAAGCCTTAGCAGGCCTGCGTCCGGTGTTTGACCCGGCCAGCGGTACTGTGACAGCTGGTACTTCGTCTGCTTTATCAGACGGTGCTTCCGGCATGCTGGTAATGAGCGAGGAAAAAGCCAAAGCTTTAGGCTTAAAAATCCGCGCCAAAGTGATAGGTATGGGCGTAGCAGGTTGTGATCCATCCATCATGGGTTATGGCCCTGTACCAGCCAGTAAAAAGGCGTTAAAAGCCGCAGGTTTAACAGTGGCTGATATCGACTACGCCGAGTTAAACGAAGCTTTTGCAGCTCAGGCTCTGCCTGTGATGAAAGACTTAGGTTTACTGGAGGTGATGGACACGAAAGTGAACTTAAACGGTGGCGCTATTGCTTTAGGCCACCCTCTGGGCTGTTCAGGTTCACGGATCAGCACAACCTTGATTAACGTACTTGAAGACAAAGGCGGCAAATACGGCTTAGCCACTATGTGTATCGGCTTAGGCCAGGGTATAGCGACAGTGTTTGAACGCGTCGAATAAATAGTAGCTGTTAGCTATTGAATAACAGGGTTGGCCTAGGCCAGCCCTTTTTATTATATTCAGCCTAAGTTAGCATATGCGCCTTTTCTCACGTGGAACCTGAACTATGTCAAACCCTGAACAGTTATTTTTAGCAGCCGATCAGCAGCTGGATACCTTAGGTTTACGTTGTCCTGAGCCAGTGATGTTAACCCGCCTGGCTATTCGGAAAATGACGGCGGGCCAGACTTTATTAATTACAGCAGACGACCCGGCCACCACCCGCGACATTCCGGCTTTCTGCCGTTTTATGGAACATGAACTGGTTGCCAGCGATACCAGCGTCGAGCCTTATCGCTATTTAGTAAAAAAGTCCGGCTAAAACCACAGCTAAGGCTTAGCTTTAAGGCTTAAAGACGCACAAATACCCGGCAAGTTTTCAGCTGTCATGCCTTCTGGTAAAAACCCATCTGCAGAGCTTAGTTTTGCTCTTGCTGTATCATCTGCAGCCATCACCTGATCAATCCAACTGGCGTGGCTTGATACTCTGGTATACAGCTCTTTGACGCCATATTCGCCGACATCTTTAAACCAGGAGTCGACTCTGGAACTCACTCCCAACAGGTAATAGCCATCGTCTTTTTTCAGATAAGCCGGGCCACCGCTGTCGCCGTTGCCTGATACACCTTCCAGCTCCAAAGCCTGTTGATCAGATTCAAACACAAAACGCAAATCGGAATTGGTCACTGCAATTACTTTATTCTGCGCCTTACGCAGTACGCCGTTGTTTTCTTTATAGCCTACAGTTTCCCCCGTTAAGCCATTGCCTGTGCCACCACTGCCAATAAACCAAAGCACCTGATCGCGTTCATCCTGCTGGCGGTACAACCTGGCAGGCTGCACGCTAAGCACGGGTTTTGCCAGTTTAATCAGCGCCAAATCATTTTGTTCACCCAACTGATAAGAGGGATAACTGTAACGCGCTTGTACTTTTACTAACTCATCTCCCACCTGAACAGGTTGGCCCGGATTTAAACAAAACACCGTATGAGCTGCGGTAAGTATCCATTCAGGCGCAATCAAAGTGCCGTGTACACCAATGTTGTAAAAAGTGACTAAAGGCGGGAAATCTTCCTTGGAGGCCAGATACTGCTCTGGGGCTCTATCATGACGAATAACAATGGCTGAAGCCGGCATTGCCAGAGTACTGGCCGTAATCAGCAAACAGCCACTCAACAGTCTTAACTTTTTCCTGTTTTGCATCAGTCTTCCGTTATTTAGATTTTAATAACAATCAGACTGGCACAAAAGCAGTGCAGACTTAAGCTTTTAAATGTAAGGGGTTATGTGGGTTTATCGCATGAGTACTCTTAGTCGTTAAAAAAAGGAGCCGAAGCTCCTTTTATTTATATATCAGCAAGTTAAACATTACTGCAACACAGAAATATCCGCTACGCGCAGGAACAACTCACGGAGTTGCTGTAACAAAGCCTGACGGTTTAAGCGTACTGCAGCGTCATCAGCATTGACCATGACTTTGTCGAAGAACGGGTCTACTACATCGCGCATAGCGGCCAGATGGCTTAAGCCTTCGGCATAGCTGCTTACAGTGGCCTGATAGGCTTGTTCAGCCACTATGGCCTTGTGCAGGGCTTGTTCGGCCTCTTCGCTCAGCAGAGCGCTGTTCACGCTGTCAGGAATGGCTTCTGTCACTTTGGCCAGAATGTTTGCTACCCGCTTATTGGCAGCGGCTAAAGCTAAAGCGGCATCCAGTTTACGGAATTCAGCGACAGCTTTGACACGACGGTCGAAGTCAGCCGGGTTAGTCGGGCGGCGGGCTAATACAGCCTGGATCACGTCCACACCAAAACCTTCGCCTTCATACCAGGCGCGGAAACGGCCCAGCATAAAGTCCAGCACTTCCTCAGAGACTGATGCCTGAGTCAGCTTGTCACCAAAGGTGGTTTTGCTGAATTCAATCAGTTCAAGCAGATCCAGAGGTAACTGTTTTTCCACCATAATACGCAGTGCACCTATGGCGGCACGGCGTAAAGCGAACGGGTCTTTGTCGCCTTTTGGTGCCTGGCCTATACCAAAGATACCCACCAATGAATCCATTTTATCGGCGATGGCCACAGCACAAGCTTCGAGCTGGCTTGGCAGGCTGTCACCGGCAAAACGTGGTTTGTATTGCTCGTTCAGCGCCACAGCTACAGCTTCGGCTTCACCGTCCAGACGGGCATAATGCATACCCATCACGCCCTGCACTTCAGGGAACTCGCCAACCATATTGGTCATTAAGTCGGTTTTAGACAGTAAGCCAGCGCGTTCGGTATGTTGTACGTCAGCACCAATTTTGCCAGCAATAAAGGCTGCGACTTTGGCGATACGCTCTGATTTCTCCAATAAAGTACCCAGCTTTTGCTGGAACAAGACAGTGCTTAAAGCTGGCAGGCGATCGACCAGTTTGGTTTTGGCGTCTGTGACAAAAAAGAACTGAGCGTCAGATAAACGTGGACGCACAACTTTTTCGTTACCAGAGATAATCTGGCTTGGATCTTTGCTCTCAATATTGGCCACAAAGATGAATTTATTCAGCAACTTGCCATTGTTATCAACCAGTGGGAAGTACTTCTGGTTGTCTTTCATGGTGGAGATTAACGGCTCAGCAGGAACCTGCAGGAAACGTTCTTCAAAAGAGCCCACCAACACAACTGGCCATTCAACCAATGAAGTCACTTCTTCCAGCAAAGCATCATCCATCAGCGCCACGCCGTTTAAGGCTTTGGCCTGAGCTGTCACGTTTTCAGCGATAATGGCTTTACGTTTGGCGAAGTCGGCAATGACATAAGACTGTTCCAGCGTGCTTAAGTAGGCATCGGCATTTTTGATTTCTACCAAAGCTGGTGCATGGAAACGGTGGCCATAACTGACACGACCCGACTCTTTGCCAAGAATAGTAGCAGGCACTACATCGTCACCTAATAACAGGGTGACAGTGTGCACAGGACGGATAAATTCGGCCGTTGAATTGCCCCAGCGCATTGGCTTGGCAATGGGCAACTTAGCTAAGGCAGTGCTGATCACAGCTGGTAATAAAGAAGCTGTGCTTTCGCCTTTAATCAGCGCTTTATGAATTAACCAGGCGCCTTTGTCCGTTTCTAAACGTTCCGCCTGATCTGCGGTAATACCGTTCGACGCGGCCCAGGCTGCAGCAGCTTTGGTTGGCTGACCATCGGCATCAAAAGCGGCAGCCAAGGCCGGACCACGTTTTTCTACGACTTTATCTTGTTGCTGTAAGGCCAGTTGATTGACACGAACCGCTAAACGGCGTGGCGCTGCATACCAGCTGACATCGGCATGGCTTAAGTTCTGTTTTGCCAGCTCTTCCACAATATTGTCGCTAAAAGCAGTAGCTAAGGTTTTTAAAGCTTTTGGTGGTAACTCTTCGGTACCAATTTCTACGAAAAAATCTTGCACAGACATTATGCCTCCTGCGTTGACTGGTTACGGCGCTTGCTATCACTACACAGGGGAAAACCTAACTTTTCCCGCGCAGCAAAATAGGCTTCAGCACAAGCTTTGGCCAGGGTGCGCACCCGCAGAATATAACGCTGGCGCTCGGTCACAGAAATGGCGTGACGGGCATCCAATAAGTTAAAAGCGTGCGAAGCTTTCATTACTTTTTCATAAGCAGGTAAAGCCAAACCTGCTTCAATCAGCTTCTGGCTTTCCGCTTCGCATTGGTCGAAGTAAGCAAAAAGCGCAGGCACGTCGGCGTATTCAAAATTGTAAGTGGATTGCTCTACTTCGTTCTGGTGGAATACATCACCATAAGTGACACGGCCTAAAGGTCCATCAGCCCAGACCAGATCATAAATACTGTCCACGCCCTGAATGTACATGGCCAGACGCTCTAAACCATAAGTAATTTCGCCTGTAACAGGACGGCACTCTAAGCCACCTACTTGCTGGAAATAAGTGAACTGAGTCACTTCCATGCCGTTTAACCACACTTCCCAACCCAGGCCCCAGGCGCCCAGTGTTGGCGATTCCCAGTTGTCTTCGACAAAACGGATATCGTGCACTAGGGTATCAATGCCCAGTTCACGTAAGGAACCTAAATACAGCTCCTGAATATTGGCTGGTGACGGCTTTAAGATCACCTGAAACTGATAGTAGTGCTGCAGACGGTTTGGGTTTTCACCGTAGCGGCCATCGGTAGGACGGCGGCAGGGCTGCACATAAGCCACGTTGGTCGGCTCCGGGCCTAAAGAACGTAAAAAAGTCATAGGATGGAAAGTACCGGCCCCTACTTCCATATCCAGCGGCTGAACAATAACGCAGCCCTGGCGTGCCCAATAATCTTGTAATGCCAGGATCAACCCCTGGAAGGTCTTCATATCGTACTTTTGCATTAGCCTGACCTGCTGGTAAAAATGACTGAAAAGTATACCTATTTGCGGCGTCGAACTGTAGCGCTAAGCCGCGTTTTTTATGGGTTTTTTAAGCTTTATTAAATTAGAAAGGCCCCTTGTGGGGCCTTTTCTATTTTCAAGCTACAAAGCTTACACGTCCAGGTTTGCCACCCGCAGCGCGTTTTCTTCGATAAAGTTACGGCGTGGTTCTACGTCGTCACCCATCAAGGTATTAAACAGCTGGTCAGCACCTATAGCGTCCTCAATAGTCACACGCAGCATGCGGCGCGTATTTGGATCCATGGTGGTTTCCCATAACTGCTCTGGGTTCATCTCACCCAAACCTTTATAACGCTGGATATACAAACCACGTTTCGACTCGGCCATTAACCATTCCAGCGCTTCAACAAAGCTCTCTACTGGTTTGGTTTTTTCACCACGACGAACATAACCACCTTCTTCAATTAAGTCACGAATTGCTGTGCCTAATTCAACAATGCGGCCGTAGTCGACTGATGTAATAAAGTCATAATGCAGCAGGTATTCGTTGTCGATACCGTGCTGGCGAATTATCACTTTTGGCACAAACAGCTGACGTTCACGGTCTTCTACCACACTGTATGCATAGCTGGAGCCGTCGCCTTCGCGCTCTTGCAAGCGGGTGACGAGGTTCTTAGCCCAGGTTTCGGCCAACGCTGCGTCTTTACACAGTTCAGGTGTAATGGCAGGCACATAGACCAGTTCGTTCAGTAAGTTCGACGGGATCTTACGACTTAAACGAGTGATAGTAGCTGTCACTCTATGGTACAGCTGGACCAGCGTTTCCAGCTGAGCACCACCTATGCCTGGCGCGTCTGCATTGACGTGTAAGGTCGCTTCATCCAGCGCAAGAGTAGTTAAGTACTCAGTTAAAGCCGGGTCATCTTTAATATATTGTTCTTGCTTACCTTTTTTCACTTTGTATAAAGGTGGCTGCGCAATATAGATGTAACCACGTTCAATCAGCTCTGGGGTTTGACGGTAGAAGAAGGTCAATAACAGAGTACGGATGTGAGAACCATCGACGTCAGCATCCGTCATCAGGATGATGCTGTGGTAACGGGTTTTATCCGGGTTGTATTCGTCACGACCAATACCACAACCTAAAGCTGTAATCAGCGTCCCTACTTCCTGAGAGGAAATCATCTTGTCAAAACGGGCTTTTTCTACGTTCAGGATTTTACCTTTCAGCGGCAGAATAGCCTGGTTTTTGCGGTTACGGCCCTGCTTAGCAGAACCACCCGCAGAGTCACCCTCTACCAGGTAAAGTTCTGATAATGCAGGATCTTTTTCCTGACAGTCGGCCAGCTTACCTGGTAGGCCTGCGATATCTAAGGCACCTTTACGGCGTGTCATTTCACGGGCTTTACGAGCTGCTTCACGAGCGCGGGCCGCGTCAACAATTTTGCCAACGATAATTTTGGCTTCGCCCGGGTTTTCTAACAGGTATTCATTCAGTTTTTCGTGCATTGCACTTTCAACTGCAGACTTCACTTCACTGGATACCAGTTTGTCTTTGGTCTGAGAACTGAATTTTGGATCTGGTACTTTTACACTGATAACGGCAGTTAAGCCTTCACGGGCGTCGTCACCAGTGGCGGAGATTTTCATCTTCTTGGCGTAGCCTTCGTGCTCCATATAAGTGTTTAACACCCGGGTTAAAGCAGAACGGAAACCCGCTAAGTGAGTACCACCATCCCGTTGTGGAATGTTGTTGGTAAAACAGTAAATGCCTTCCTGGAACGAATCGTTCCATTGCATGGCCACTTCTACAGAAATACCATCTTCTTCACGGTGTGAGGTGAAGTAAAAGGCCTTTTGGTGTACCGGAGTTTTAGTGCGGTTTAAGTACTGCACAAAAGCTTCGATACCACCTTCATATTTGAAATGGTCAGTTTTGTCGTCACGTTCGTCGGTCAGAATGATGCTGACGCCTGAGTTCAGGAATGACAATTCACGTAAGCGTTTCGCCAGAATATCGTAGTGAAAATTGATATCGCTGAAAATCGTTGGGCTTGGCCAAAAACGAATAGAAGTACCAGTGCCTTCAGTTTCACCTACTACAGCCAAAGGTGCGTCAGGCACACCTAAACGATAGATTTGTGAATGCACTTGCTGTTTACGGCGAATGGTTAATTCCAGTTTGTCCGATAAAGCGTTTACTACTGAAACACCTACACCGTGCAAGCCACCAGACACTTTGTAAGAGTTATCATCAAACTTACCACCGGCGTGTAGTACCGTCATGATTACTTCAGCTGCAGACACACCCTCTTCGTGCATATCTGTAGGAATACCACGACCGTTGTCACGCACTGAAACTGAGTTATCCGTGTGGATAGTGACCCACACATCAGTACAGTGGCCAGCTAAGGCTTCGTCGATGGAGTTGTCGACGACTTCGAATACCATGTGGTGTAAGCCTGAACCGTCGTCCGTATCACCGATATACATACCGGGTCTTTTACGTACGGCATCCAGGCCTTTTAATACTTTGATACTCGACGAGTCGTAAATATGTTCTTCGGCCATCTTCATTCTGTCCGTATTGTTATCTGTCCGTGTTCCACGTGAAACAATGCCGGATTTAGATCCGGTATTGCTGGCAAAACCTGGTCAGTATTAATCGCTGAAATAAATACCTGCGAATTAATAGTGTTTAAAAAACTAAATATATGACGCTTGGAATTATCGTCTAATTCCGAGGCCAAATCATCAATTAATAACACCGGCTGTTTATGGCCATAGTTATAAATCACGTTACTTTGCGCCACTTTCAGCGCAAAGAGTAATACCTTCAGTTGCCCACGCGACAACACTTCTTCTACAGCCTGGCCTGCCACCTTCAGCTTTAAATCCGCCTTCTGTGGGCCAAACTGACAATGTCCTAAGCGCAAGTCCTGCAGAAAATTTTGCTGCAGTAGCTGCTGTAACTGTTCAGGCTTTTCGATACGTTCT
>NZ_JAIWOI010000342.1 GCF_020217005.1 Rheinheimera sp.
GGCCAGCCCGAATACAACTGTAAACTCAGACCTACGGCCCAGGGGGCGTCCCCCAACAAAGGTTGTACTGCCGCATCCAAAGCCAAGATGTACCGCTGGCGTAAAGCCTGTAATTCAAACGCCAAACCGGCCAGGTTCTGGTCCCAGTAGGCATATTCATCGTTATAACGCTTTTGTGTTTTTAACAAGGCATTACGATGTTTCAGTACACGTTGTAATTTGCTCCACAAGGAATAAAAACTTTGTTCCACGTGAAACAATCCCATATCGAAAAACTGCCGCCTTTCTTTTGGGCCACCCAATAAAAGTTTAAAACTCTCTGGGGTAATTAATTGTACCGGCAGCAATTGCGCCAATTCCGAGACACGGCTCAGGTCTTCCCCATTTAACCGCATCCGCAGTTCGCCTTCGCGTTCACGCTGCAAACCCAGATTTAAAATCTGCTGAGCCATTTCCACTTTGGCATTGAGTAGAAATGCCTGTTGTTCATAGCGGATCAGCTTTTCTGGCTTACTACTACGAAAAGAGCGGCCATGCGCTAAATAATAAATGGCCTCGAGCAAACTGGTTTTGCCGCTGCCATTTTCGCCATAAATCAGGTTTATCCCGGAACGAAACTCTAACTGAGCTTCGGCAATGTTGCGAAACTGCTGAATTCTAAGCGTATTTAATGCCATTCACTATAAACGCATTGGCATCACAACATACATGGCGCCAGACTTAGCCCCGACTCCTTCAATCAAAGCACTGGAGTTGCCGTCACTTAAATGCAGCACTACCAGGTCGGTTGATAAGGTGTTTAATACGTCGAGTAAGTAGCCGACGTTAAAACCAATCTCCAGCGTATCACCTTGGTATTCCACTTCGATGGTTTCTTCCGCTTGTTCGTGTTCAGGGTTATTCGCCACAATTTGCAACTCGCCCGAACTCAGGGTAAAACGTACGCCACGATATTTTTCATTCGATAAAATAGAAGCGCGTACGCAAGAATCTTTTAATACGTCACGATGTGCGGTCACCAGCTTGGTACTGTTACGCGGCAATACCCGGCGATAATCAGGGAAACGGCCATCTATTAACTTACAACTGAAACTAAACTGGGTGTCTGTTAAACGAATATGGTTCTGACCTAAACTTAAAGTGACCAGTTGGTCATCCGCAATAAGCAAACGCATCACTTCCAGCACACCTTTGCGTGGAATAATGATTTGTTTTTGATGACCGGACGTGGCAGCCAGTTCAATAGAACTCATCGCCAAGCGGTGACCATCAGTCGCCACTGAGCGTAAAGTGCCGTTGTCCACTTCAAATAACAAACCGTTCAGGTAATAGCGCACATCCTGGTTCGCCATTGAAAATGCGGTATCGTCCAACAAATGACGCAGTTGATTACGCGGCAACTGCAGCTCGACCTCACCTTGCCAGCTTTCTAAATTTGGATAATCGTTGGCGCTTAAAGTGGATAAGGTAAATTTACTTTTGCCTGTGCTGACCACACAGTTATCACCTTGTACTGTGACACTTAATAAAGAAGAGTCAGGTAAGCTGCGGCAAATATCCAGAATTTTTTTTGCCGGCACCGTAATACGGCCAGGGCTGAACAATTGCTGGATAGGTGACATAGCCACCAGTTCTATTTCTAAGTCGGTACCAGTCAGAATAAGTTGGCCGTCTTCGCGCGCTTCAATCAACACATTGGACAAAATAGGTAAAGTATGGCGCCGTTCAATAGCACCTGACACCATTTGTAAGGGTTTGAGCAGAGCGTCGCGTTCAATAGTAAATTGCATCACCATTCCCTATTATGAAGACAATGTTCGAATTAAGTTTTGAAAATCTTCTTTAATTTCATGCGTCTCTTCTTTTAACGATTCGATTTTACGACACGCATGTAACACTGTAGTGTGGTCACGGCCACCAAAAGCATCACCAATTTCCGGCAAACTGTGGTTGGTCAGCTCTTTTGCCAAAGCCATCGCCATTTGACGCGGACGGGCTACGGAACGACTACGACGCTTGGACAATAAATCAGCCACCCGTATTTTGTAGTATTCGGCCACTGTCTTTTGAATATTTTCGATCGTGACTAATTTGTCCTGCAAAGCCAGCATATCGCGTAATGCTTCACGCACAAAGTCGATGGTAATAGGACGGCCAGTAAAATTGGCGTTGGCAGAAATACGGTTGAGCGCGCCCTCCAATTCACGCACATTAGAGCGAAGGCGTTTGGCGACAAAGAAAGCAACTTCTTCCGGCAAGCGAATATTGATCTCCTGTGCTTTACGCATCAGGATCGCGACCCGGGTTTCTAACTCTGGTGGTTCGATCGCAATAGTTAAACCCCAGCCAAACCGGCTTTTTAAACGCTCTTCCACGCCATCGATTTCTTTTGGATAGCGATCGCTGGTCAAAATGATCTGCTGATTCCCTTCAAGCAAGGCATTAAAGGTGTGAAAAAACTCTTCCTGAGAACGATCTTTTTTGGCGAAAAATTGAATATCATCGATAAGCAAGGCATCTACAGAACGGTAATAGCGCTTAAACTCTTCTATCGCATTGTTTTGTAAGGCTTTTACCATATCCTGCACAAAACGTTCTGAGTGCATGTAAATGACTTTGGCATCAGGTTTGTTCGCCAGAATACCATTACCTACCGCATGCAATAAGTGCGTCTTACCTAAACCTGTACCGCCATACAAAAACAAAGGGTTGTAAGCTGTACCAGGGTTATCAGCCACTTGTTTGGCAGCAGCTCGGGCTAACTGGTTTGATTTACCTTCAACAAAGTTATCGAAGTTGTGCTTGGCGTTGACATTGCTATTCACTATTGTTTTTGGTGCAGGCTCAGGCATAGCGGCTACCGGAGCTGCGACAGGGGCAACTCTGGGTAGTTGATTGACTGGAGCGACTAAAGGCTTTTGGGTTGAGCCAACATCAAAGCGCAAACGTGGCGCATGATCGCCACAATAGCCCTGGATCAGTTCATTGATCCGATTCAGATATTTGTCACGCACCCAATCCAGCACAAAGCGGTTAGGCGCATACAAAGTCAGTGCGTCATGCGAGCTGTCAGCTTGTAATGGGCGGATCCAGGTGCCAAAATCACGAGCTGGTAACTCGGCCTGGAGCGCTTCAAGGCAATTTTTCCAAACGGACTGATACACCATATCTCCAAAAGCCCCTAATAATTATTATTTAGTTAGGCAGGCGTAAGTGAAAAGAGCAGCATTATCGTATGATCTTATCCACAAGTTCAATATTGACTTTTGTAAAAACTCAAGACAGTACAAAAACAATGCATAACTAATTGTTTTAAAAGAAAATAAACCTCTTATTCTATTTACTGATATGCAAACAATATATCAGACCAAAGCGGTCCAAAAACCACTGCTTTTAAAAACAACTCACATTTTATCCCAGACGAACCATGCACCTTGTGGACAACTTTTAAAGATCAGGAAAAAATTAATGATCAGATCAACAGAAACAGAAGGATCCGCATTGACAAGAGCTGCTGACCCGCTTAGAATTCGCGCTCATTTTTAATCGCTGCGTTTTGGTTATTACTAAAACACAGACCCTTAGTAAATATCGACCGGACGGACGAAGTTATGAAAAGAACATTTCAACCTAGCGTTTTAAAACGTGCTCGCGTCCACGGCTTCCGTGCTCGCATGGCTACCAAAAATGGCCGTCAAGTGATTGCACGTCGTCGTGCTAAAGGCCGCAAGCGCTTAACAGTCTAGTCAGATTCGTAAGCGCTGCGTGGTCAGCTATACATTCAGCAGGGAGTTACGTCTGTTAACTCCCCGCGAATTCGACAATGTCTTCCAAAATCCCTTCCGGGTTTCTTCTCCTCTCTTTACTATCTTGTGTAAACCAAATCAGTCTGTTCATCCAAGACTTGGTCTGACTATTGCCAAAAAACGTGTTAAATTAGCCGTCAATCGAAACCGCATCAAGAGATGTTCGCGGGATAGCTTCAGGCTGCACCAACATGAACTTCCACCTGTTGATTTAGTTTTGATGGTAAAAGGTGATATCAGCAATACGCCCAATGAAGAATTGCACAAGCAACTGGATAAGTTATGGGGCAAAATAGCTCGCCAATACAAAACACTGGTGCAAGACTGCTGATTTCCACAGTGCGTGGCTATCAGAAGATAATCAGTCCGTTATTTGGACCCAGTTGCCGGTTTTATCCCACCTGTTCTCATTACGCTATTGAAGCCATAGAACGCTTTGGTGTCGTAAAAGGTGGTTGGTTAACTACAAAACGTTTATTAAAATGTCACCCCTTACATCCCGGTGGTGAAGACCCAGTTCCACAAAAGCAGAAAGAGACTAACTAACAGATGGATTCTCAACGCAGTTTATTAGTGATAGCCCTCGCCTTCGTTAGCTTATTGTTATGGCAGGCATGGCAGACGGATCACGCGCCAAAACCAGTAACTCCAGTCACTGAACAAAGTACAACCACTTCAACTGGTTCAGCCGACTTACAATTAAGCAGTTCAGGTACTACAGCTCAGGCTGCTGCACCAGTTGCGACTCAGCAAGTGATCACCGTCAGTACTGATGTATTAAAAGTACAAATCGACACTAAAGGTGGCGACATTGTTGATTTAACTTTACCTGCCTTTACTTTAAGCAAAGACAGCGACCAGCCTTATCAGCTGATGCGTAAATTAAACGGCTTTGAATATGTAGCTCAGTCTGGTTTATTAGCAGATGGCCCGGATGACAAACGTAATAGCGGTCGTCCTGTCTATTCAGCAGCCCAAACCAGCTATGCACTTGGAAATGGAGAACAGCAAGTCGTAGTGCCTTTAACTTTTAACCACAACGGTTTAGAGATTGAAAAACGCTACACCTTTACCGCTGGAAAATATGATGTCCGGGTAGAATATTTGCTGAAAAATACCACTGCGCAAACGAAGTTAGTCCAACCTTACCAACATCTGGTGCAAACCATTGATAATGGTCAAAAAGGCAGCATGATGATGCCAATCTATCGAGGTGCGGCTTTCTCTACTTCTGAAAAACGTTACGAAAAATACGATTTTGAAGATATGCAGGAAACCAACCTGGCTCAATCCACTAAAGGTGGTTGGGTGGCTATGCTGGAGCACTACTTTGTAGCGGCCTGGGTTCCTGAAAAAACTGCAGACAATCAACTGTATAGCTTAGTGAATAACGGCAACGGTATTGTAGGCGCAAAAGGCCCTGAGATGACTATCCCTGCGGGTGAAAGTCTGACTATTACTTCTACCTTTTATGCTGGCCCTAAGGATCAGGACAAATTAGCAGCTATTGCTGACGGTCTGGATCTTACTGTCGACTATGGTTTCTTGTGGTTTATTTCTCAAACTTTATTCTGGTTATTAACTACTATTCAGAGCTTTGTTGGTAACTGGGGTGTGGCTATCATTATGATCACCTTAATAGTCAAAGGTGCTATGTACCCTCTAACCAAAGTACAGTACGAGTCTATGGCCAAGATGCGTAATCTGAAGCCAAAAATTGACGAATTGCAGGCACGTTACAAAGACGACCGTCAAAAGATGGGCCCGGCTATGATGGAACTGTATCGCAAAGAAAAAGTAAATCCTATGGGTGGTTGCTTACCTATGCTGGTACAAATGCCAATCTTCCTTGCTTTGTATTGGGTGTTTGTAGAGAGCGTGGAATTACGTCAGGCTCCGTTTATGTTATGGATCCAGGATTTGTCCACCCAAGACCCGTACTACGTATTACCAGTGCTGTTTGGTATCAGTATGTTTGTGATGCAAAAACTGACGCCTATGACAGTGACAGATCCTATGCAGCAAAAAATCATGCTGTGGATGCCAGTGGTATTCTCCGTATTCTTCCTGTGGTTCCCAAGTGGTCTGGTACTGTACTGGTTAGTCAGCAACCTGATTTCTTTAGCCCAGATGCTGTATATCTACCGTGGCATGGAGAAGAAAGGCTTATACACTAAGGCCTGATGCTGCTGAGCTAGACTTAGAAGGCCTGTTTTCAGGCCTTTTTGTTTTTTTGAGTTTGAAAACACAGTTTATAAAGTTGAGGTTTGACGTATGTACAGCACAGACACTATTGCCGCTCAGGCCACAGCCACAGGTCGTGCCGGTGTAGGAATAATAAGGGTATCAGGTCCTGCCGTATCTGCAGTGGCTACTGCCATTCTGGGCAAATTGCCAAAACCCCGTACTGCTGAATACCTGCCGTTTTTAGACGAACAAAAACAAACTCTGGATCAGGGTATCGCCTTGTATTTCCCTGGCCCCAATTCCTTTACCGGCGAAGATGTGCTTGAACTGCAAGGCCACGGTGGCCCAGTGCTGTTAGATATGTTATTGCGCCGCGTACTGCAGATGAAAGATGTACGGATAGCACGCCCTGGCGAGTTTTCCGAACGCGCCTTTTTAAACGACAAATTGGACTTAACGCAAGCCGAAGCCATAGCTGACTTAATAGACGCAAGCTCGGAGCAGGCAGCCCGCTCCGCCATGCATTCGTTGCAGGGTGAGTTTTCGCGCAAGATACACGACCTGGTAGAAAAAGTAATATACCTGCGGATTTACGTCGAAGCTGCTATCGACTTTCCGGATGAAGAAATCGACTTTTTATCAGACGGCAAAGTGGCAGGTGATTTAGCCGAAATCATCTCCGACTTAGCAGGTATTCAGAAACAAGCCACTCAAGGCAGTATCCTGCGTGAAGGTATGCGTGTGGTGATTGCTGGTCGGCCTAATGCGGGTAAATCCAGCTTATTAAACGCTTTAGCAGGTCGCGAAGCCGCCATAGTGACTGAAATAGCAGGCACTACCCGTGATGTATTGCGTGAGCATATTCATATCGACGGTATGCCTTTGCATATCATAGACACCGCAGGTTTACGTGAAGCCACAGACAAAGTAGAACAAATAGGTATAGAACGCGCCTGGCAGGAAATAGAACAAGCAGACCGCGTGCTCTTTATGGTCGACGGCACCACCACCAAAGCCACCAGCCCTGCAGATATCTGGCCAGATTTTATGTCACGTTTACCTAAGGACTTAGGCTTAACTGTGATCCGCAATAAAGCCGACTTGACCGGCGAAACAACGGGTGCCAGTCAGGATGGAGACTATCCGGTGTTCCATATCTCGGCCAAGACCAATTCAGGTATCGATCAGCTGCGCGATCACCTCAAAGCCTGTATGGGTTTTGACGCCAATACCGAAGGCAGCTTTATCGCCCGCCGCCGCCATTTAGACGCTCTGCAACGCGCCGCAGAGCACTTAGCCATAGGCGATGCGCAGTTGCATAACCACCTGGCGGGCGAGCTGTTAGCCGAAGAACTGCGGCTAACTCAGCAACACCTGAATGAAATCACCGGCGAATTCAGTTCGGACGATTTATTGGGCAGAATTTTCAGCTCGTTTTGTATCGGTAAGTAACCCACTTTTAGCTGTCACCCCGCATTGCCAGATGATCGCTGGCGGTGCGGCGGATCAGCAGTGTAAGCACTCCAGCCCCACCTAAAGTAATAACGCTGGCCAACAGTAAACCTGAATCAAAACTGCCACTTTGTTTGGCTAAGTAACCACTGATTGCAGGAGCTATAACTTGAGCTGTGCCATAACAAAGCGTCATCTTGCCCATCAACTGAGCTGGTTTAGCTGGTAATAAGCGCCCTGCCATCGTCAGCATTAAGCTGACACAACCGACAAAACTGATGCCAAATAAAAAGGCACTGAAGAGTAAGGCCAGCGCCTGACTCCAAAGCACAGGTAAAAAAATTGCCAAGGCATTGAGCAGCAAAGCCCAGCGTAAACTGACTAAATAACCGGATAGCCGGGCTACCCGATCCCAGAGTATCGCTGCAGGTGCAGCTCCTATGCCTAAAGCAAAAAATGCCCAGTTACCAAAACCTGTCAGTTCAGCATTCAGACTCGCCATAGCAACAATAAAAGTGATAGTCACCACATAGCCATAACCGGCGCAGAAATACATCAAAAACAAAGGCCAGAGAAAACTACGGGGTAAAGCCAAAGGTGTTGCATCTGTGTTGTTGCCGGATAACGCCAGCTGTGGTGCAGGCAACCAGCGCCAGGCTGGAACTATCAATATCAAGCCAAGCAGACTAAGCGCCAACCATTGCTGGTCCCAACTCAAAGTGGCAGCACTACACAGCTCGACGAATAAAGCCACCAGCGCTATGCCAAGACCGAGACCTGCAAAATGCAAACCCAGTTCGGCTTTAGCGCCACGCACGGCCAGCTGCTGCAAAATCAGACCTGAGGCTAATAACATCGAAGCAGCTGAACTTAAACCAGCCAGAAAGCGCCACAAGCCCCAAAACAGCGGGTCTGAACTATAAGCTGTGGCTACTGTGCTTAGGACAGCAAAAACCAACCCCGTGCGATAAGCATAAAACTTCCACTGCCAGTCCTTTAACCGCACAGCCAATAAAGCACCTGCAAAGTACCCCAGATAATTTACTGCCGCTAAATAACCTGCCAGAGCTTCCGTCAGACCTGCACCTGACATCAAAGGAATAAGTGGCGTGTAGGCAAAACGCGCTATACCCAAACACAACAGCTGACTAAAAAAACCAGCCAATAATATGCGGCGGGCCACTGGATCAGACATAAACAGGCTTCCTTAGCCAGAAGGATTTAAAAAGACAGCAGCATTCTTAGCGCTATCAAAAGTAAGACACAGGCAAATAGCTTTTTCAACAAGGCCGCAGGCACTTTAGTCGCAAGGCTTACTCCAAGAGGAGCTGCCACCACAGAGCCTATGCTCATGCCCAGCACTGCAGGCCAATATACTGCGCCTATCAGCTCCGAATGAGCAACAGGAGCGGTTTGCAGCATATAGGAGATAGCGCCAAACACAGTCACCGGAAAACCCACGGCCACTGAACTGGCGACAGCTTTAGGCATGGCCATAAAACGACTTAAAAAAGGCACCATCAGCACACCTCCTCCGGCACCAATAAAACTGCCAGTGACCCCAACTAAAGCCGGAAACCAGCGTAATAGTTGGTTTGAGGGGGGCTGTTGTAACTCGGTCGATTTTGTTGTCGCAGGCTTTACCATAGAAAAAGCCACATAAAGCAAAAAGGCAGCAAAAATACACTGTAGCCACAAGGCAGGTAAACGGGTGACCAATACAGAGCCAAGCAGGACGCCAGATAAACTGGCCGGTAACATCAACCGGATTAATGGCCAGTTTATAGTTCCTTTTTGATGATGTACCCTCAATGAAGACATTGAACCTATAGCAGCAATCAGCATAGAACTGGCAAGGGCAATGACAGGTGAAACTTCAGCACTAAAACCTAAAGAAGGCAGCATAAAAGTTAAAAAAGGCACTGTGACTAACGCCATGCCGACACCGATCAGCCCCAACAATAAGCCACCAGCTAGACCCGCCAGAATAAATAACGTCAGTACCCACAGATCCATAATTTCCTGCCTGAACTAAAAAGGCCAGCTAGTGCTGGCCTTAGTTAAACCATTGATTTACCTAGCGTAAGTCGCAGTTAGTGTGGCTTTACCTAAGGCTGTCGCATTTAGCATAAAACCAACCACAGCAGCGCTGGCGCCATCTGGCACCGCTAAAGTCGCTTCAGGTAAAGCCCAGACAGTAAACTGATAACGATGCATGCCATGACCTTCAGGTGGGCAAGCACCACCAAATTCTTTAATACCGTAGTCATTATTAAAAGATCGGCTACCTGCAGGTAACTGGCCATGACCAGCGCCCTGAGCCAGGGAAGTGACAGTGGCAGGAATGTCCAGAACCAGCCAATGCCAGAAACCTGAACCTGTAGGCGCATCCGGATCGAACACTGTAATAGCAAAACTCTGAGTACCAGCTGGCGCATTTTGCCAGTTTAACGCTGGTGACAGATTAGGACCATCGCAGCCAAAGCCATTAAATTCAAAGGTTTTTGCCATAAAATGGCCTTCACGTATATCAGGGCTGGTCAATTGAAATAAGC
>NZ_JAIWOI010000343.1 GCF_020217005.1 Rheinheimera sp.
TGGATGTCATGTTTTTTCCTTAACAATAGCGCAAAACAATAGGGAAACTGGGATTCAGTCTGGACTTTGCCGCCAGGCAAATCCAGACTTTTGCGACCAACTCAGTAGTGCAGGCTTTCGCTGCATTTTTAACTATGTTGCTGTAACCACTGGTAAAACATCTGCTTTGGCATAGCACCGGATTGTTGCGCAACCAGCTTACCCGCTTTAAACAGCATCAGAGTAGGAATAGAGCGAATTTGAAATTGCGCTGCCAACTGCTGTTGCTGTTCGGTATTGACTTTGGCAAACCTGAATTGAGGCTCTAATTCAGCTGCAGCCTGATTAAAGACAGGAGCAAAGTTCAGACAAGGTCCACACCAACTGGCCCAGAAATCCACCACTACAGGTAATTCTGATTTTTGGATCTGATTGGCAAAATTCTGCTGGGTTAACTCTATAGGTTTACCGGCGAAAAGCGCGTCTTTGCACTGACCACATTTAGGATGATCGGCAAACTTTTCTGGTTGAACCCGGTTTAAGGTTGAACAGTGAGGGCAGGCAATAATCATAACAGGCTCCAAAGTAAGCTAGTGAATCAAGATATGGGCACAGTATGAGTTTTTATAGAGTCGTAGCGATAAAAAAACCGGCTTTCGCCGGTCTTATGTCTAAGGATGGACGGTACGTCGCAACTGTCTGAAACCTTGTTGCGACAAATCCTTACTTCAGAGATTAATCTCTTGGCTTACGTGGTGCACGAGGTGCAGCACCTGGACGCGGGCCTGGGCCAGCTTCAGTGCGCTCACGGCGTGGGGCTGAACCAGCAGCTGGCGAACCAGTATCCACTGTGATGTTCAGTTTTTGCTTACGTACATAAACCTTTTTCAGATGCTGCATAGTTTCAGCCGGGATATTGGCTGGCAATTCAACAGTACTGAAATGATCAAACAATTTGATGTTACCGATAAACTGGCTGTCGATGTTGGCTTCATTGGCAATAGCACCAACGATGTCACCAGCACGAACACCATGTTCTTTACCCACTTCAATGCGGTAATTGGTGTAATCACCTTTTAACTCACGACGTGGACGTGGTGGACGGTCGCCACGTTCAGCACGATCACCAGAACGTTCAGGTCTGTCACCACGGGCAAATTTATCACGGCCACCGCGATCATCACGGTCACGGCTATGTGGTTCACGGATTTCCGGGAACTGAGATGCCACATTTAACGGCTGATCTTTTTGCGCCAGATACAACAGAGCTGCAGCCATGTCGATATCTGTAGTTTCTAACTTTTCACGCCAGTCGTTCACCAGATCCTGGAAGAAGCTTAAATTTCTGGCTTCAATGGTCTGAGCTAACTGAGCACGGAAAGCTTCAATACGACGTTGCTCGATCACCTGGCCTGTAGGCAGTGACATTTTTTCAATAGGCTGACGGGTTGCATGTTCGATAGTACGCAGCAAACGACGCTCGCGTGGCGATACAAAAAGAATAGCTTTACCTTCACGACCAGCACGGCCGGTACGGCCTATACGGTGTACATAAGCTTCGCTGTCGTATGGAATGTCGTAGTTGATAACCAGGCTGATACGTTCTACGTCCAAACCACGGGCAGCAACGTCTGTTGCTACTATCACGTCCAACTGATCTGCTTTTAAACGACGGATAGTCTGCTCGCGGTGAGCCTGGTTCATATCACCGTTTAAGCAGGCGACTGCATAACCACGGGCGCCCAGCTTTTCAGCAATTTCTTCAGTCGCACTTTTGGTACGAACGAAAATGATACTTGCATCATATTCTTCGCCTTCCAGAATACGGGTTAACGCATCCAGCTTCTGATTGTTGTCCAACATGACATAACGCTGCTGAATACGTTCAACAGTAGAGGTCTTCGATTCGATTTTCACTTCAGAAGCATTTTTTAAATGCTTTTGAGCGATAGCGCGGATCTGATTCGGCATAGTGGCAGAGAACATCGCGACCTGACGGCCTGGCGGAGTAGCATCCATGATGGTTTGTACATCATCGATAAAACCCATACGCAACATTTCATCTGCTTCGTCCAACACTATGGCGCGCAGTTTATCCAGCACTAAAGTGCCACGATCCAGGTGATCCATGATACGGCCTGGCGTACCCACAATAACCTGAGAACCACGTTTCAGCGCTTTTAGCTGAGTGGTGTAATTCTGACCGCCGTATAAAGGCAGAACATGGAAAGCTGGCATATAACGGGCATAAGCCTGGAACGCTTCTGCAACCTGAATAGCCAGTTCACGGGTTGGTGCCAGCACTAAAATTTGTGGATCATTTTGGGCCGGATCTAAACGGGCCAATAAAGGCAGCGCAAATGCAGCTGTTTTACCAGTACCAGTTTGGGCTTGGCCTAGCAAGTCTTCACCAGCCAGTAACTTAGGAATAGCCGCTTCCTGAATTGGAGACGGATGTTCATAACCAAGTTCTAAAACTGCACGAAGAATAGGTTCCGGCAGCGCTAGCTGGGAAAAAGACATGGACTCGGACATATATTGTATAAACCTCAATAACACGCAGGCGAACGGGTTGTGCTATTGTAGATTTACTGAGCCTGCTTTGCAGTAAAAATACCCAAAAGGTGCAAGAAGCATTCGCTTTGCACGTTTTAATTCCAGTAGTATAGCCAATCATTTCACTGACAATAGGATGCAGTATGATTGAGATCCTTGTGGGCAGCCAAATGGGCGCTGCGGAATATGCAGCAGAACAGGTAGCTGAAACTTTGGAAAAAGCGGGTTATGAAGTAAAACTTCACCTCACCCCTGATTTAACACTGTTAACCAGAAACAGTATCTGGTTAGTCGTCACTTCGACGTATGGCGCAGGGGATCTGCCCGATAATATCCAACCTTTTGTGGATCAATTAGCACAAGATCAAACAGATCTTACCACAGTTTCCTACGCAGTGATCACTTTAGGTGACTCCAGTTACGATACTTTTTGTCTTGCAGGTAAAAAAATCTCTGACTTATTTGCCTCTTTAGGCGGGAGATTATTGTTGCCAAGACTAGATATCGATGTTTTAACCGCTGAATTGCCTGAAGACCAAGCTTTGGTCTGGTTGCCTGAATTTATTAAAACCCTGCCTTGATACACTACTACTTATACACAGTAAGATTTTTTGCTTCAATTGACCCAAAGGCCCATCTATCAGAGGCCTTTGCTCTTTATAAACATATTCTGATCCACTCCTCCCGCAAGAGGATCATACTTATGATCCAGTTACACATAGATATCCACAGTTTTAACTAAAATTTATACCTAATGTGTATAAGTATAGTTATAACTTATGTAAAAGCTGAAGTTATCCTCTGTGTAACAAATGAGGTTTTATGCCCTGTGTATAAAATAGCGAGTTAAACACCGCTTGTTCGAGTCAGGATCTTGTGTTGATCACAGGATCCGATCCTTTCTAACTGATTGATCTTCAAAACAGATCAAAGGTTACCCACAGAAAAGGCTTTGTATAGTAGTAAACATAATAAAAAGATCTCTTTAAAGATCCTTATATATTACTAGTGATCTTTTCAGGATCGTGATCGACTTTTAATCATTTCCCAAAGCTTCAGATCCAGTTACAATACGCGCCCTTTTTACAGAACTGGTTTGAGTTCGAGGCCTATATGCTTTATCAGGAAACATTTGATGTCATCGTTGTTGGTGGTGGTCACGCCGGCACAGAGGCTGCATTAGCTGCGGCCCGCATGGGAATGCAAACTTTATTGCTGACTCACAACGTTGAGACTTTGGGTCAGATGTCCTGTAATCCAGCCATTGGTGGTATTGGTAAAGGCCATTTAGTGAAAGAAATCGATGCCTTAGGCGGAGTGATGGCGAGAGCTACCGATCGCGCTGGTATCCAATTCAGGACTCTGAATAGCTCTAAAGGCCCAGCAGTACGTGCAACCCGAGCTCAGGCTGACCGTCAGCTTTACCGTGCAGCTGTGCGATCAGTCCTTGAAAACCAGCCTAATCTGAAGATCTTTCAACAAGCCTGTGATGATTTGATCGTGGAAAACGATCAGGTTTGTGGTGTAGTAACCCAAATGGGACTGAAGTTTAAAGCTAAATCTGTAGTATTGACAGTTGGTACTTTCCTTGGTGGACAGATCCATATTGGTTTAGAAAATTACAGCGGTGGCCGCGCTGGCGATCCACCATCCATAGCATTGGCACGACGTTTACGTGAATTACCTTTCCGTGTAGGCCGTTTAAAAACTGGTACTCCACCTCGTATTGACGCCAGAACCGTTGATTTTTCAGTGATGCAGGCACAGCCAGGTGATAACCCTACACCGGTGTTTTCGTTTATGGGATCCCACAAGGATCAACCCACTCAGATCCCTTGTCACATCACCTACACCAACGAGCAAACTCACGATATTATTCGTAATGGTTTAGACCGATCACCTATGTACACTGGTGTGATTGAAGGCATAGGCCCACGCTATTGTCCATCCATCGAAGACAAGATCACCCGTTTTGCTGATAAAGATAAACACCAGATCTTTATTGAACCTGAAGGTTTAACCACACACGAGCTGTATCCTAACGGCATATCAACCAGCTTACCTTTTGACGTGCAATTAAACTTGGTACGTTCCATCAAAGGTATGGAAAATGCGCATATCACCCGCCCTGGTTATGCCATTGAATATGACTTTTTTGATCCAAGAGATTTAAAAACCTCACTGGAAACCAAGTTTATCAAAGGCTTATTTTTTGCAGGCCAAATTAACGGTACCACAGGCTACGAAGAGGCCGGTGCCCAAGGCTTAATGGCTGGCATGAACGCAGCGCTTTCTGCTCAGGACAAAGAGTCCTGGACGCCAAGCCGTGATCAGGCTTATGTTGGTGTTCTGATAGACGATCTGACGACTATGGGTACCAAAGAGCCGTACCGTATGTTTACCAGCCGTGCTGAATACCGTCTGATGTTACGTGAAGACAATGCCGATATTCGTTTAACAGCTAAAGGCCGTGAATTGGGCCTGGTGGATGATGTGCGTTGGGCTGCATTTAACCTGAAAATTGAACAGATTGAACTGGAGCGTCAGCGTTTAAAACAGCAGTGGATCCACCCACAACATGCGGCTTTAGCTGAAGTAAACAAACTGGTGAAAACCCCGTTGAGCAAAGAAGCTAGTCTGGAAGATCTGATCCGTCGTCCTGAAGTGAATTATCAGGATCTGATGAAAATTGATTTAATTGGTCCTGGTTTGGCGGATCCGGCTGCTGCTGAGCAGGTCGAAATTCAGATCAAATACGAAGGTTATATTAATCGTCAACAGGATGAGATCTCCAAACAGGAGCGCAACGAAAATACCCGACTACCTGCCAACTTTGATTACAAAGTGGTGAAAGGTTTGTCCAACGAAGTCATACTGAAGCTGAATCAGGTGCAACCTGAAACTATGGGCCAGGCTTCTCGTATTTCAGGTATTACACCTGCAGCCATTTCGTTATTGCTGGTTTACCTGAAAAAACAAGGTTTACTACGCAAATCTGCTTGAGCGTTGGGATTATCATGCTGGAAAAATTAAAAAAGCTGGTCGCACAGACCAGCTTGGTTTTATCTGAACACCAACTGCAACAACTGGTGGCCTATGTGCAGCTGCTGGATAAATGGAACAGTGCTTACAATCTGACGTCAGTACGTGATCCGGAAGAAATGCTGGTGAAACACATTATGGACAGCCTGGTCGTGTCACCTTTTGTTACAGGACAACGTATTATCGACGTAGGTACAGGTCCTGGTTTACCTGGTATCCCTTTGGCGATCGCATTGCCAGATAAAGAGTTTTATCTGCTTGACAGTCTGGGCAAACGAATTCGTTTCTTAAATCATGTTAAATTACAGCTGAAACTGCAGAACTTTGAGGCTATTCAAAGTCGGGTAGAAGATCATCAACCTGAAACAGGGTATGATGCGGTATTGAGCCGCGCTTTTGCGTCTATGACAGATATGGTGAACTGGTGTCAGCATTTACCAGCTGCGAATGGCCAGTTTTTAGCCATGAAAGGCGCTTTAGTTCAAGAAGAAATTGCAGCTTTGCCGAATTTTGTTAAAGTTGTCGGCAGCCATCCGTTACAGGTGCCAACACTGAACGCCGAACGTTATTTGGTTGTGTTGGAGAAAGTCTAGTTTAATCAAAAACGTATTGGGGTCCTTGTGGGAAAAGTCATAGCTATTGCAAACCAGAAAGGTGGTGTGGGCAAAACAACCACAGCGGTCAATCTGGCTGCCTCTATGGCCGCTACCAAACGCAAGGTACTGCTGATCGATTTAGATCCACAAGGCAACGCTACCATGGGTAGTGGTGTCGACAAATACGCTGTACCCGCCAGTGCTTATGAGTTGTTGGTGGAAGAAAAACCTTTTGCCGAAGTGGTGGTGAAAGAAACCGCAGGTGGTTACCATCTGGTTGCAGCTAATTCTGATGTGACTGCGGCCGAAGTGCGTTTGCTGAATGTGTTTGCCCGTGAACTGCGTTTACGTAATGCGTTAAAAGATGCCCGCCAGCAGTATGATTTTATTTTTATTGATTGTCCGCCTGCGTTAAACATGCTGACTGTCAATGCCATGGCCGCTGCCGACTCCGTGCTGGTGCCTATGCAATGTGAATATTACGCACTGGAAGGGTTAACAGCCCTGATGGATACCATCAATCAGCTGACTTCTGTGGTCAATGCCGATCTGAAAATCGAAGGTATCTTGCGGACTATGTACGATCCGCGGAACCGTCTGGCTAACGACGTGTCAGAGCAGCTGAAACAACATTTTGGCGATAAAGTGTATCGGGCGGTGATTCCACGTAACGTGCGGCTGGCTGAAGCTCCTAGTTTTGGTACCCCTGTGATGTACTATGACAAAGGTTCGACAGGCGCCAAAGCTTATCTGGCTTTAGCTGGTGAAATTTTACGCCGCGCTGATAAGAAGACTGTAAAAACTTCCACTCCCGCCTAATTGACAAGGAATACAACTGAAGATGTCGGTAAAAAAACGTGGCTTAGGCCGGGGCTTAGATGCTTTACTCACTACTAAACCTGTGTCTGATCAACAGAATGACGCCAACTTTTCTTCAGCGCAGCGGAGTGAACTGCAAAAACTGCCGATTGAATGGCTTAAACCTGGCAAATACCAGCCGCGTAAAGACATGTCACAGGATGCGCTGGAGGATTTAGCCAGTTCCATCCGTTCGCAAGGTGTAATTCAGCCTATTGTTGTTCGTCAGATTGGTGAACAATCCTATGAAATCATTGCAGGTGAGCGGCGCTGGCGGGCAAGTCAGTTAGCTCAACTGGATGTTATTCCTTGTATTATCAAAGATGTACCAGATGAAGCTGCTGTAGCTATAGCGCTGATTGAAAACATTCAGCGTGAAGATCTAAATGCGATGGAAGAAGCTATAGCGCTGCAGCGTTTATTGTCCGAATTTGAACTGACGCATCAGCAAGTAGCTGATGCTGTTGGTAAATCACGCGCCAGTGTGACTAATTTATTGCGCCTGAACCAGTTGAATGATGATGTGAAGTTATTGCTGGAACATGGTGATATTGAAATGGGCCATGCCCGTGCTCTATTGGCATTAGATGCTCTCCAGCAATCTGATGCTGCCCGCATAGTGGCCGCCAAGCAGATGACAGTGCGGGACACTGAAAATCTGGTGCGCCGCCTGCTTGAACCTACCCCTGAAGCCACTCCAAAGGTAAAAGACCCCGACGTCAGTTCATTGGAACAACGTTTAAGTGAGCGTTTTGCTGCCCCTGTTGAAATTAATTACAACAAAAAAGGCAAAGGCAATCTGGTGATATCTTACAGTAGCTTAGATGAGCTGGAAGGCATACTGAGCAAATTACAACCAAAGTAATTTGGATGCCTTATTGTAATTTTTCATTATTACAGACAAAAGTCTGAGTAAGGCCGCTTTTTCTTGCAAAAAAAAGGCAGATAAGTATACTTGCGCAGGCTTTAAACTATTCAATATTGACAGGATTAGCAGGCCACAAGAAGTGCTTAAAACTCAAAAAAAAGGCCCTTTAGCGCTAATTCCTAAGTTGTTGCTGAGCCAGTTTCTGGCTGCAGCCGTAATAACAACTATAGTTTGGCTGGCAATGGATGGACGATCCGCAAAATCCGCTTTGTTGGGGCTGCTCTGTGGCATGCTTCCTCACTCCATCTTTGCCTGGTATGTGTTCCGCTTTCACGGTGCAGATCAGGTTCAATTGATCCTGAAATCCATCTACCGGGGCGAGGCCATCAAATTTTTTCTCGTGGCATTGCTGGTATTAGCAGTGCTTAAATTTGTCGCAGTAGTGCATTGGATTTTTATCACGGCCTTTAGCGTGGCACTGCTGTTACAAATTCTGATACCGATTTTAATTAACTACGATAATTGGGACTAACGATGGCATCAGGTGCTGAGATTACAAGCAAAGAGTATATTACTCACCACTTGACCAACTGGAGTGTCGGCGAAGGTTTTTGGACCGTTCACGTTGATACTTTAGGCTGGTCAATTCTAATGGGACTTGTGTTCCTGTTTTCTTTCCGTGCTGTGGCTAAAAAAGCCAACGCCGGTGTTCCTACTAAATGGCAATGTGCTGTTGAGATGGTGGTCGAATTTATCGACTCTACAGTCAAAAGTACTTTTCATGGTAAAAGCCCTGTCATAGCGCCTTTAGCACTGACTATTTTTGTTTGGGTTCTGCTGATGAACTTGCTGGACTTAGTACCGGTAGATTTCATTCCTTATGCAACTCAGCAAATTGGTGCTTCTATGGGTTACGACCCGCACCATGTCTACATGAAAATTGTACCTACCACCGACCTGAACATGACTATTGCTCTGGCGCTGGGCGTATTTATTCTGATGATTTACTACTCCATCAAAATTAAAGGTGTGGGTGGTTTCATTAAAGAATTAACTACTCAACCTTTTAATACGCCTTGGTTGTACTGGTTCAACTTCATTCTGGAAGTCGTAGCTCTGCTGGCAAAACCACTGTCACTGGCGCTGCGGTTGTTCGGTAACATGTATGCAGGCGAATTGATTTTTATCCTGATCGCTATGACAGGTATTTACCAGATCTTTGGTTTGCATTTCATCTGGGCAGCGTTCCACTTATTGGTTATCCCACTTCAGGCCTTTATTTTCACTATCCTGACCGTGGTCTACCTGAGTATGGCGCACGAGAAACACTGATTTCGTTTTAACTTTAACTTTAACTTAGAAACTTGGAGAAAATCATGGAAATGGTATTAGGCTTAAAATACATCGCAGTAGCCCTGTTAATCGGTTTCGGTGCCTTAGGTACTGCAATTGGTTTCGGTACTTTAGGTGGTAAATTCTTAGAATCAGCAGCTCGTCAACCTGAACTGGCCGGTTCTTTACAAGGTAAAATGTTCATCGTTGCAGGCTTAATCGACGCTATCGCTATGATCGGTGTTGCTATCGGTCTGTACATGCTGTTCGCAATAGCTTAATTCGGTCTCTGAACAGAACCATTTACTTTGTAAATAAGGAGAAGCGGTCGTGAATATTAACGCCACTCTCATTGGTGAATTGATAGCTTTCCTGGTGTTCGTACTTTTTTGTATGAAATATGTATGGCCACCAATCATCAATGCTATTGAAACTCGCCAGCAAAAAATTGCAGACGGCTTGGCCGCGACTGATCGCGCCGAACAAGATCTGCGTTTAGCGCAAGAGAAAGCAAAACAGCATCTGGTAGAAGCAAAGACGCAAGCCTCTGCTTTAATTGACCAGGCGAAAAAACGCGAACAGCAGATTATTGAAGAAGCTGCCGTAAAAGCTCAGGCAGAGCGGGAAAAAATCCTGGCTCAGGCGAAAGCCGAAGTTGAAGCTGAACGGATCAGAGCGAAAGAGGAATTACGTAAGCAAGTTGCAGCTTTAGCTGTGGCTGGTGCAGAAAGAATTCTTCAGCGTTCAATAGATGAAGCTGCTCACAGCGACATCCTGGAAAAACTGGTCGCAGAACTTAATTGAGGATGAGCCATGTCTGAACTGACTAATTTAGCTCGTCCTTACGCCAAAGCGGCGTTTGAGTTTGCAGTAGAGCACAATGCATTAGAAGCCTGGGCTGGCATGTTATTTTTCGCTGCTGAAGTAGCAAAAAATGATTTTGTCACCGAGCAACTGCAAAGTGCCGGTGCAGCTGAAAAGCAAGCTGAGTTCTTTTTAAAAGTGTGCGGTGAGCAGTTAAATGCTCATGGCCAGAACTTTATTAAGCTCATGGCGGAAAATCATCGCTTGCTGGCGTTGCCTGCAGTGTTTGACGGTTTTGTTGCATTAAAAGCAGAGTACGAAAAAGAAGCCACTGTTGATGTGATTTCTGCGACTACGCTGAATGCGGCACAGCAAGACAAACTGATTGCGGCTTTATCGCAACGCTTAGCACGTAAAGTGAAATTGAACTGTAGTGTAGATCCGACCGTCGTTGGCGGCATGTTAATCAAAGCCGGTGATATGGTGATTGACGGCTCGGTTCGTGGCAAGTTAGACCGTTTAGCTACTGCACTGCAGTCATAATTGGGGATTAGAGCATGCAACTGAATTCCACTGAAATCTCTGAACTGATCAAAAAACGTATTGAACAGTTCGAAGTTGTCAGTGAAGCTCGCAACGAAGGTACTATCGTCGCTGTTACTGACGGTATTATCCGTATCAACGGCCTTGCTGACTGTATGCAAGGCGAAATGATTGAGCTTCCTGGCAGCCGTTACGCTATCGCACTGAACTTAGAACGCAATTCTGTAGGTGCTGTAGTTATGGGTCCATATGCGGACCTGCGTGAAGGTATTAAAGTCAAAGCGACTGGCCGTATCCTTGAAGTTCCGGTTGGCCCAGGTCTGTTAGGCCGTGTGGTAAACACTTTAGGTGAGCCAATCGATGGTAAAGGTCCAATTGAAGCTGCTGGTTTCGCACCAGTAGAAAAAATTGCTCCAGGCGTTATCGACCGTCGTTCAGTAGACCAACCTCTGCAAACTGGTTACAAGTCTGTTGACTCCATGATCCCAATCGGTCGTGGTCAGCGTGAACTGTTAATCGGTGACCGTCAGACTGGTAAAACAGCTTTAGCTATCGATGCCATCATCAACCAGAAAACTTCTGGCGTGAAATGTATCTATGTAGCTATAGGTCAGAAAGCTTCTACTATCGCTAACGTAGTACGTAAACTGGAAGAGCACAACGCTCTGGCCCACACCATTGTTGTTGTAGCTTCTGCTTCTGAAGCCGCTGCACTGCAATTCCTGGCGCCATACTCTGGTTGTACTATGGGTGAATACTTCCGTGACCGCGGTGAAGATGCGCTGATCGTATACGATGACTTGTCTAAACAAGCCGTTGCTTACCGTCAAATCTCTCTGTTGTTACGTCGTCCACCAGGCCGTGAAGCTTACCCAGGTGACGTATTCTATCTCCACAGCCGTCTGTTAGAGCGCGCATCTCGTGTTAACGAGCATTATGTTGAGCGTTTAACCAACGGTGAAGTAAAAGGCAAAACCGGTTCTTTAACTGCGCTGCCAATTATCGAAACTCAGGCTGGCGACGTTTCTGCGTTCGTACCAACCAACGTAATTTCGATCACTGACGGTCAGATCTTCTTAGAATCTGGTTTATTCAACGCCGGTATCCGTCCAGCGGTTAACGCTGGTATTTCGGTATCTCGTGTTGGTGGTGCTGCTCAAACAAAAATCATCAAAAAGCTGGGTGGCGGTATCCGTTTAGCCTTAGCTCAGTACTCTGAACTGGCGGCATTCGCTCAGTTCGCTTCTGACCTGGATGACGCGACTCGTGCGCAGTTAGACCACGGCCAGAAAGTTACTGAACTGATGAAACAGTTACAATACGCGCCAATGGGCGTGGCTGACATGGGTGTGTCTATTTTTGCTATCGAAAAAGGCTACATGAAAGACATCGAAGTTGCCAAAATCCTTGATTTTGAAGCTGCTTTAATTGCTTACATGCACTCAGAGCACGCAGCGTTTATGGCTGATCTGAACAAAACCGGTAACTACAACGACCAAATCGAAGCGACTTTAAAAGGCGCTATTGAGAAGTTTAAAGCAACTCAGACTTGGTAAACATATCGGGTGTGGGCAACCGCACCCGGTCGTTGAAACTTTCGGAGATTAGTCATGGCCGGCGCAAAAGAGATAAAAAGTAAGATCGGGAGTATTAACAATACTCGTAAGATCACCAGCGCTATGGAAAA